>NZ_JAFNJD010000041.1:0-42836 GCF_017368415.1 Shewanella sp. 4t3-1-2LB | reverse complement strand
TGCACACTTGTTACCGGTCTCTCGTAAAAGGAGCCTGCGCTAAATCGAGCTGCTGCATGAAGACCCTCAATGGCCGTTGAGGGTGGGTCTCAATTTACCCAAAAACACACGGAATTAACCATACAAGGCGCAGCATTCGCCCGCAAAAAGCGCGGGCTGGGACGGCCTACACGCCGCTTCGCTCTGTTTCGGCCGCCCATGTGCGCGGCGTTAGGCATCCGAGCCGTAAGGAGTCGAAATTGTGTTTGAAGCAATAAAGTTGAGAATGTATTTTGCAAAAATCCAAGCGGAGCTGAAAGCGCAATATAATGATCAAGCCTTTGTAAATCGAGTATGCCAATTACCCAATATAATGGAGCAGCTCGATGAGATTAGGACGAAAGCTTATTACAAGGGGCAAAAAATTGCTCCATTCCTCAACGTTTGCTTTGTGTTAGGAGAAGCAATGGAATCCGATTTACTCACCCTAGAGGATCGTGCCATATGCGCAGGGTTGCTTGCTCAGAGGCTGGAGAAGGCTTCGTCAGACCCTCATTTCAGATTAAGGCATATTATGATTTTTGGAGATCTAGAAAATAAAGTATCTGATTGGGCTGCAAAAAATGCCTAACAATCGCAGGCATAGCGACGGCTTTTTCATTGCGGCTGCGCCTCCATTACAAAGCCGCGCGTGCTGCGGGCGTTATATTGCCCCGAAAAATTCGGCGCTCCAAACCAACCCGTTACGTAAGCGTTAACCCAAAGAAATTTTATTCCGAAACTGACAAGTTATTGTTGAGGCCTTAACTCGGAAATGTCCAATTGCAACTCAGCCAAATAACAGTGCGTTGACACCACCAGCGGCCAGCCACATGGCTAACATATAGCGCCAGTTTTGCCGCAAAATAGTGCGGCTACTGGCGTTATAGCGACTCACCATCGACAAGCCGACCCCTGACAATGGACTCACCGCGGTGGCTGTGCCCCATACCGACAGATACAAAAATGCCAATTGGTTCATGTTACTCACTAGCGGCATCAGTAAAGGCGCCACCAGCGACACGCTGACCACCGGATGCACCCCTATGAGTCCAGCGAGGATCATAATAGCGCTGATCCCCCAAAATAGTGTTGGTGTCAGATGCGTTGCCGAGAAACTAAATAGGGATGGATAACAGGCAATCATGGCTGCTACCCCGGTCGAAAATACACCCGCCGCCAAGAAGAGTGAAAACTGGCTGGCAACACCTGCCAGACGCTGCTCGACATAGTTCACCAGCACTTTGCGCCTGGGTCTGCCACGTAAAAATAGTAATGCTCCCAACGGCGCAATAACGCTAATAATGGTTAGAATATTGGTCTGTTCATACATGCTGTGCAGCGTCAGCACCACGATTGCCAGCAACCCGGGAATGACCAGACTATCGCGTTTCAGCGGGTAGCCGCGAAACGCCTGCAGGTTACCACGGCTAGCTTCGAAGTAAGTCAGCGCAAACATCAGCCCTGCCATTATCAGACCCGGCAGAAATGTGGACGTCCACTGTGCGCCGGGGGCATAGGTCATCGCTACCCCAAAAGCCACAAAGAAAGGCGACCAATAAGCTCCGGCACAAAAACCCCGCATCAGCACCCGGATTTGCTCATCGGTCAGCGGATTTTTACGCGTCAAGCGATCGCCCACTACGAAGATAATCGACAGGTTAATCGCAGCGCCTAAAAGATGGCATGAAAGAATGGTTGACCAGAAGCCCTTACGGCCCGTTGGTTGTGACTGATCTTCCTGTTCTGGATTGGTCAACGCCAAAAACGATACTGCTACAAACATGGATAACAGCGGCAGGTTACGAGTCGCAGCATTATAGAAATCCAGCCCCACGCCATGCAGCACACCCCACACCAACATCAACACGCCCAAGCCAAACAAAATAGCGGATTGCTTGCGGGCTGAACGGCTGAGCGCACTCCAGCAATAACCGATTGCCAACCAGGATGCCAACGCTGGCAGATAAGGCGGCCAACCCAATGCCAACACCAATAGATACAAGCCCCAGGTGGCTAGTACCAACCACCCAGCCAATTGGCTATGGGACAAATGAGACGACAGCGCTGACATAGACCTTCCCGAACCCGGACAACTCTGGTCTGGTCACGCTACCAGCCAGGTACAAAACTGCTGCATTGTAACAGGTTTAATCCGCTGAATAACCGACGTTGATACAACAAATATGACGAATACACGCTTGATTGGCATCAACATGTACTGTCGGTGAACAACATCAGCCAATACTGCTGTTTTGTTAAAAAACCTCATTTATTGCAGCGCAATTACTTCCCATTCGCTAACGCTACTGAATAATATTTTTTAATACGATAAAAATATAACCGTCGACTCACGCCCAGCCCAATCAACTTACCCAGTGACATCGGATGACAACTGCCAGTCACAACCAAAAATATAAAAACAAATAAATACAATAATTTAAATGTAAATTGTTCAATACATCATCGCACTTTACTACCCAAAATACAGGTCATTACAACATCGCCCTTATCTCCGCATTTACAAAATTATATATCGAATATCGTATAATATATTTGACATACTATTTTGATTGTGTGTTTATTATACATGTTAGTAAAACGTGAATTAACTAACACCACAGAACAACAAGACCCATACAGATGAAGTGAAGAGGAAAGCCATGAAGAGCGATGCAGCAATTGGACGGAGGGCTCTGGCAGTGTGTTTACTGCTGACCACCACACCGCCATTTCTGAGCTATGCCGATGAAGCTGACGATGCCAACGGCGACAGCACTCAGAAAGAGAAAAAAATGGAAACCGTGACGGTGACGGGCACCCGCATTCAGCGGGCAGAATTTGCCACTAACAGTCCTATTTCTACGGTGGATGAGAAAGATATCAAGTTCCAAGGGGCGACGACTGTGGAAGGTGTCCTCAATAAGATGCCGCAGTTTACTCCCGACGCTAACGAGAACGTCTCCAACGGTGCTGATGGTACAGCGCAGATCAACTTGCGTAATCTGGGTTCAAACCGTGTGCTGACGCTAGTCAATGGACAACGTATATTGCCCACCATGGCTATGGACATGAACTTCATCCCCTCGGCGCTGGTCAAACGCATTGATGTGGTCACCGGCGGTGCTTCTGCCGTTTATGGTTCCGATGCCATTTCCGGGGTGGTTAACTTTATTTTGCAGGATGACCTTAACGGCATCGTATTTGACACTCAAGCCAGTACCTATCAGCACAATAACAACGATGATGGTTTACGAGACTTGGTAAGTAGCTATGGCTATGAAACGGCACCCGGTTCAGTCACCGACGGTGAAAAGTATGACTTCAACTTAGCCGCAGGTACTGACTTTGCTGACGACAAAGGCAATATAACGTTTTATGCCGGTTACCGCCGTACTGAACCGGTAGTACAAAGTGAACGTGACTACTCTGCCTGCTCTATCAGTGCCAACAGCACGCTTAATGGCTATGCTTGCGGCGGCTCCGGCAACAACCCTTGGGGGCGTTTCACCGTGCTGAGCGGCCCCAATACTGGTGGTTCTTATAACAACACCAAAGATGGTCAGAAAGTCTGGGACCAATACAGTGATGACTATCTGTATAACTTCAGTCCGCTCAACTACATCCAGCGTATGGACCGCCGTTACACCGCCGGGATGATGACTCACTATAATGTTTCCGACACCACACAGGTGTACGGCAGCTTTATGTTCATGGACGATCATAGCGTCTCCCAAGTCGCTCCTTCAGCGTTATGGTTTGGTAGCGATTTCGCCATCAACTGTGATAACCCACTGATGAGCGATCAACAACGTTCAGCGTTGTGCGGTACAGCAGCAGGAACCAACGAAGTGATTGACACTTATGTGGGCTATCGGCTCGACGGTACTAATGCCCGCCCGCGCCGCGATGACCTGCGCCATACCGACTATCGCTTTAACTTTGGTCTGAAAGGTGACATTACCGATGGTATCAGTTATGACGTGAGTTACCTGCGTACGGTGGCGCTATACCAAGAACGTTACATGAACGATGTTGATCAGTTCAAAGCGGCCAACGCGCTACTGGCGGTTACAGATGATGCCGGGAATGTGGTGTGCCAATCCGTCGTAAGCGGTACCGACAGTGACTGTGTGCCGATTGATGTGTTTGCCTACAGTGGTATTTCAGATGCGGGGCTGGACTATATTCTCACCACCAGCTCCACTGACAGCACTCAGACCTTGGACGTACTCAGTGGCTTTAGTCAGATTGATCTCGATTATTACGGCATTAAGCTGCCTTGGGCAGATATGGGGCCAGCATTGGTGATTGGTGGCGAACATCGTCGCGAAGTCTATGAATTCAATGCGGATGCCATCGCCAAAGCCAACGGTTCTGATGATGCCTACGGCGAAATTAAAGTGAGTGAAGGCTATACCGAGCTGGATCTGCCCATTATTGAAAATGCGCCAGGGGCAAAATATCTTGGTGTTACTGGCGGTTATCGTTACTCCAAATACGATAACAACGACGACCAAGGTAATGACACCAGCTACAGTGCTAATACCTATAAAGTAGAGCTCACTTACTCTCCGAACGACGACCTGCGTTTGCGTGGCAGTTACAACCATGCCATCCGCGCACCGAATGTCAACGAACTGTTCTCTTCGCAGGGCCTATCCAACTACTCTGGCAGCGACCCTTGTGCGGGTAGCTCGCCCTCGGCCAGTAAAGAAAAATGTGCCCATACTGGCGTAACAGAAGCCCAATATGGCCATATTGTGGAATGCCCAGCAAATCAGTGCGTCTATCAGTTTGGCGGTAATCCTTACCTGAAACCGGAACAAGCCGATACCTACACTTACGGAATCGTGCTCACCCCTACAGCAATACCGGATCTGTCGGTGTCACTGGATTATTACACTATCAAGGTCAAAGACTATATCAGCACTATCGATCCGACTTTGATTATCAACCAGTGTCTCAGCACCGGTAACAGTTACTATTGTGACCTGTTCCACCGCAGCGGTGCGGGTTCGCTGTTTGGGACTGAGGGTTATGTGGTCTCCACCACACTCAACACCGGCTATTTGCAAACCTCCGGTATCGATATCAATACCGCTTACCAGTATGAACTGGGCGAATGGGGGGCGTTGAACTTCCAATTGGTGGGAACTTGGTTAAAAGAGATGGTGACTGAACCACAACCTGGTCTTGGCACCTACGATTGTAAAGGTCTGTTTGGCCCAACATGTGGTCAGCCAGCCCCGACTTGGCGCCATAATGCCCGCATGACTTGGGCAACACCTTGGTACGATGCCCAAGTATCACTGCTGTGGCGTTATCTGGGAAGCGTGGATCTTTCATCCAACACCGACAATGAATTCCTGGCAGGAAGTGATCATTACTACGTTAACGACCATATTGGTGCCTACAACTACTTTGATCTGTCCGGTAGCATGACCTTGACTGACAACATTCAGTTGCGGGCAGGGATCAATAACCTACTGGACAAGGATCCACCGGTGATTGTCTCTAACGTGTTGAGTTCCTTTGGCAACGGCAACACCTTCCCAGGCAGCTATGATCCGCTAGGACGTCAGCTATTCATTGGCCTCACCGCCAAATTCTGATCGATTCCGAGTTTTACAGGGTTACTCCCTTACCCTCCCTGTAAGCCAAGCCCCTTTAACAGGGGCTTTTTTTACAGCAAATCAGTCATTAGGCGCTAACATCTGCTCTGGTCTAACCGCCTGATTAAACGCTTCTTTGTTTAAAAAACCTAATTGCTCTGCCGCCTGTTGCAAACTGATATTGTCTTTCAATGCTTTCTTCGCGACCTGAGCGGCCTTATCGTAGCCAATTACCGGATTCAAGGCAGTCACCAGCATCAGGCTATGCTCAAGGTGATGTGTTAATTGCTGATGATTGGCCATCAAGCCCTGCAGACAATGCTCGTTAAAACTCGCGAGTGCATCACTAAGTAACTGAATACTTTGCAAGACATTGTGAATGATCAAGGGCTTAAACACATTCAGTTGCAGCTGGCCCTGCATGCCGCCTGCGGTCACTGCCGCATCATTGCCAATAACCTGGCAGCACACCATGGATAACGCTTCACACTGCGTTGGATTAACTTTGCCCGGCATAATGCTGGAGCCAGGCTCGTTGGCGGGTAACAACAACTCATTTAAGCCACAGCGCGGGCCACTGCCCAGTAACCGAATATCATTAGCCAACTTCATCGCGGCAACGGCGGTGGTTTTCAAGGCACCTGATAGCTGCACCAGTGGCTCATGGGCGGCTAACCCAAAAAACTTGTTATCCATTTCGCGGAACGGTTGTGCCAATTCATCGGAGGCATATTTCACCACTAATGCCGGAAAGTCCTTGTGGCTGTTAAGACCGGTGCCAACTGCTGTGCCCCCGATAGGCAATGCCAATACACCGTTAAGTGATTGTTTTAGTCCGGTTCTGACAAACTGAAACTGTGTGGCAAAGGCGCTAAATTCCTGCCCTAAGGTCAAAGGTGTTGCATCTTGCAGATGTGTTCGACCAATTTTGATCAGCGCCTGCCACTCAACCGCCTTGTGCTGCAACGCAGCAATGATGTTGTCCAGCACGGGTAGCAACTGCCGCACTAGGGCATCACTGGCGGCCAGATGCATCGCGGTAGGGAAACTATCGTTACTACTTTGGCCTTTATTGACATGATCGTTGGGATGCACCGGTGTCTTACCACCGCGTTTACCCGTCAGTAGTTCATTGGCACGGCCCGCCAGCACCTCGTTGAGATTCATATTGGTCTGAGTGCCACTGCCCGTCTGCCACACAACTAACGGAAAATTATCTTGGAGTTGTCCGGCAATCACTTCATCGGCAGCCGCCACAATCGCCTGCGCCACGCTACGATCTAGTAGCCCGAGTTGCAAGTTAGCAAGCGCCGCACTTTTTTTCAGAATGGCATAAGCCCGGATAAACGTTGGTGAAAAGTTGAAGCGTTGAGCGCCGCCGATGCGAAAATTTTCACTACTGCGTTGCGTCTGTGCGCCCCAGTAACGGTCTGCGGGTACCTGGATTGAACCCATGCTGTCCTCTTCACTACGGTACGCGATGGTGCCGTGTTGAACTGTGTTATTTGCCATAACAAGGTCCTTTTCTGATTGCAGGTATGCTTAACTCTATGCCAGCTAGCTGGCTACACCAAACTGTCGGTTAGGTATAACAACGAAAATCCCCGTATTAAACGGGGATTTTTTAAGCGGTCACTGCGTAAAAACTACGCTTGTGCTTTATAACGTTCGGCCATGGCGTTGGCGGCAATCATCGCTTGATAGACATCATCTTCGGTCAGTTCCATGGTCATATTGCCCATGGTGTCACCTTCCGCACAGGCGATTTTGGCCACATTGCGCCACTCCGCTTCGACAAAGGTTTTCAGTCCCATATCGGCCAGAGTGAGCGGCAAGCCTACAACTTTGATGATGCGAATAACTTCATCAATTTCAGACTTAGGCGCATTTTCCAGCACCAGTTGGGTCAACAGCCCAAATACCACTTTTTCACCGTGTTGCGCCCGATGTAGATCAGCTACTGCAGACATGCCGTTGTTGACCGCATGCGCGCACGCCAAACCACCCGCTTCGGCACCCACACCGCTCAGATAAATAGTGGCTTCGATGGTCTGCTCCAATGCTGGGGTCACAATTTTGTTTTTGACTGCATCCATGGCGGCTTCGACGTTTTCACTCAGTAATTCAAAGCACAGTTTTGCCAAACCCAAGCCAGTACGTGAAGGCTTTTTCAGTACCAGATTCACGCCATCAGCGGCATAACAGGTACGCGCCTCAAAGTAAGTTGCCAACGCATCGCCCACACCGGCGGCGAAGAAGCGCGCTGGTGCCGCACATAGAATGGAGGTATCAGCAATCACCGCATCAGGATTCTGTGGCAGGAACAGGTAACGTTCAAATTCGCCTGTTTCAGTGTAGATAACCGCCAGCGCGGTACAAGGCGCATCGGTGGACGCAATTGTCGGGTAAAGTACCACTGGTAACTTATGGTAGTAAGCAACCGCTTTAGCGGAGTCGAGGGTTTTACCGCCACCAACGCCCACGATCACGTTAGCGCGTTGCTGTTCGGCCAAAGCCCCGAGACGCTTGATCTCTGTCTCACTACATTCGTAATTAAATTTTTCGACAGCGGCTTCAATGCCTGCATCAGTCAAGCTACTAACGGCTTCATCTTTGACCCGATTCAGAATAAATTCATCGCTGATAATGAAAGCGTTATCACCAAAATCCTTAACATAGTCATGCATTTGACCCAGCAAGCCTTTGCCGATGATGAATTTTTTAGGTGAGGTTACAGTGCGTGGTGTGATAGTCATAACTCCTCCGAGTTTCATGTTGCGTCCCTTAATTCTGTGACACACATCATACTCCAATTAATTAACTACAGCTGAATTTCATGCTGCATAACCCTGAAAATAGTATGGCAATCCAACTTGCCAAAGACGCGATCTATTAGCGTTAACCTGTTGTATCAGATAGCATCAATCACAGCTCAAATGGAATGGAGAAGATGATGACCGATCTCAGACAACGGACAGTACTGATCACCGGCGGTGCCTCAGGGATTGGGCTGCTTATGGCACAACATTTTGCTAAAGAAGGCGCAGCCAAGGTGGTGCTGTGGGATATTAATGCCGCCTTACTGCAACAAGCGATCAGCTCACTGCAACACCATTTTGGTCTTGAACGGATCTGTGGCTGGCAGGTGGATATCTGTCAACTATCACAGATGCATGAAGCACTGCAGCAGATGCATGTCGCTGGCATTAACGTTGATATTCTGGTGAACAATGCTGGCATTATCGTGGGTAAGCAATTCAGCGAGCATTCGGCCGAAGAAATTGACCGTACTATGGCCGTCAACGCCATTGCCCCGATGCAACTATGTCTGGCGTTACTCCCCAATATGCGTGGCAATGGCCTAGGCCATATCGTTAATATTGCTTCCGCTGCGGCTTTGGTGGCTAATCCCAATATGTCTGTCTATTGCGCCAGTAAATGGGCGGCGGTGGGCTGGTCGGATTCACTCAGATTGGAAATGATGCAGCAACGTACTGGGGTGAAAGTCACCACCGTGATGCCTTATTACATCAACACCGGGATGTTTGCTGGCGTGCAATCGCGGATATTGCCGATACTTAAGCCAGAAAAGGTTGCCAAGCGCATTGTAAACGCAGTGAAACAGGATGCGATCATCCTGAAAATGCCGCGTCTGCTATATCTGCTGCCGCTATTGCAAGGGCTGCTGCCGCAACGCTGGTTTGACAAAGTGGTGGGCGAGTGGCTGGGAATTTACCACACGATGGATACCTTCCACGGCCGCGGCAATAAAGACTAACTACCCCCCAACGCGAAGGCATTTTTAATGCCTTCAATCACCATACCGGTACCAATCACCGCCACAATCAACCCCATTAGCCGGGTAATTACGCCCATAGCCGCACGGCCGATATAACGGATGAAACGCTCGCCAAAAATAAATACCACATAAGTGATCACACATAACAACGCAAAGGCGAGAATGATAAAACTGATGTTGATCAAGCCACCGTCTGCAGACAGGTTCATTGCCGTAGTAATAGTGCCTGGGCCAGCCAACATCGGCATTGCCAGCGGAAAGGTTGCCGGATCATCATCGCTGCTGTCACTGGCAAGTGAATCATCCAAACTATGGGGGTGATGCATACGCGAATGCTTACCCTGTAACATGTTGATACCTATAAGGAATACCAAACATCCCCCAGTAATTCTAAAGGCATCCATATTCAGGCCAAACAGTCCGAAAATCATTTTACCCGCCACCGCAAACGCCAGCACGATGATAAACGCTTGGATTACCGCCCGCCGGGCGATAGCCACCCGATGCTGTGAGCTCATGCCTTCGGTAAGTCCGAGAAACACCGGGGTATTGGCAATCGGATTCATGATGGCGAAAAACGCCATAAATGCGGTGGCAAAGTGCAGAAATAATGCATCCATCAGTGGTCAGTATCCTTAGCGGCCGGAGTTGTTATGGTAGCAAGCTGTCCAAGGCATTTCAGCAGTTATTACCCTTAAAAATACTGATATCAGTCACTTCTTCTGCCATTACAGCAACGCCGCCCGCAACTGAAGCGGAATAGCGGGTTATTGCCATATTTTTGTATGTCGGCACATGCTAATCTAGTCCCTCATTACCGCCAGATATTGCCTGTATCGGCGCATGGGAGGAAAGGTGTATTCCGAGCAGTTGATGATGCTACTGGCCGTACTGGAACGGGCAGCGCTGATGCTGATGGCGCTGTTTTTGCTCACCAGAAGTCAGCGTTTTCAGCAGATTTTTCAGAAGAAAGATCGCCATCCTTGGGAACTGATATTGGTCTCCCTATTGTTTGTCTGTTTTGCAGTGTTCAGTACCTACACTGGCATCCATGTAGAAGGCTCGCTAGTTAACGTGCGCATTATTGCGATCATGTCGGGTGGCTTGCTGTTTGGGCCGGCAGTGGGGATCCCGGCCGGAATTATCTCTGGTATTCACCGTTATCTGATTGATATTGACGGCCCGACCTCGATTCCCTGCCTGATCAGCAGCATCACAGCGGGCTTGTTGTCCACTTGGATGTATTTCCGCTGTAAACGTGAACAACTCTGGCTGTGGGGCATTATCGGCGGCATGTTGTGTGAAGGCTTAACCATGTTGCTGATTGTGACACTGGCACCACAACCGCAAGTAGGCTGGAATATTGTCAGCGTGATTGCTTTCCCGATGATCTGCGGCACTATTTGTATCGGGCTAATCGTACAGTTAGTGCAAAATCTGGATGATGAGAAAGAGCGTATTGCCGGGCAGCATGCCAAACTCGCGCTGGATATTGCTAATCGCACCCTACCCTATTTTCGTGAGAATAACCGCAGCGGCCTGCGTCAGGTTTGCAGCATTATCCGCGAACACATCAGTGCTGACGCGGTGGCCATGACCAATACTGACGATGTACTGGCCTATGTGGGCCATGCCGAGGCCAATTATTGGCAACATTACCACGGCATGAGCAGTGTTACCCGCAAGGCGCTGGATTCAGGCAAAGTGATTATTAACAACGGCATTGATTATGCCGATTTTCACTCGCTGATGATTGTGCCGTTAACCGAAAACAACCAAGTGACCGGCACGCTGAAAATCTACTATTGTCACGAAGGCCGCATCACTGACTCACTGAAAGAGATGGCAATTGGCTTGTCACATGTGATTTCCACACAAATTGAAGCCGCCCGCAGTGATCAACTGAAACAGATGGCGGCAAAGGCAGAGTTTTCAGCGCTACAAAACAAGATTAATCCCCACTTTCTGTTTAACAGCCTCAACGCCATCTCCTCATTGATCCGCCTGCGCCCAGAAGAAGCGAGGCAACTGATCTCCAATTTGGCAGATTTTCTGCGCTATAACCTCAAGCGCAATGAGGAACTGATCGATATTCAGGAAGAGCTGGAGCAGGTACGCGATTATGTTGCCATCGAAAAAGCCCGTTTTGGCAAGAAACTAACCGTTACTTTTGATGTGGACGACGTGCACCAGAAAGTCCCGGGACTGTTACTGCAACCTTTGGTAGAAAACGCCATTTTGCACGGCATTCAGCCCGTACGCGGTAATGGCGAAGTCACCATTGCGGTAAAGCAGCATACAGATCAGTTGCTGGTCACCGTGCGCGATACCGGCAAAGGTATTGATGAAGCGATTATTGAGGGCCTGTATCATGGAAAAGTACCGAGTGACCATATCGGACTGATGAATGTGCATGAACGGGTGAAACTGCTGTACGGTCACGGATTGACGATTCGCCGCTGCGAGCCCGGCACCGAAGTGTCTTTTAGCATTACTCAACGAAAATGAAACCAATATGAAAGCGATTATTGTGGAAGACGAACCGCTAGCGATGGAAGAACTGCAGTACATCATCCGAAAACATAGTCAGCTAGAGGTGGTAGCGACCTTTGAAGACGGATTGGATGCCTTTAAATATCTGCAACAACAGCAAGTGGATGTTGCCTTCCTAGATATCAATGTGCCCTCAATTGACGGCATGTTACTAGCACGGAATATTCACCAGTTTGCCAAGAAGCCCTTCATCATATTTACCACCGCTCATAAGGATTTCGCCGCCGAAGCATTCGAGATAGAAGCCTTTGATTATATTCTTAAACCTTTTAACGAAAACCGCATCCAGGGCGTACTACAAAAACTGGAGGCCAGTGCTGAAGCGGCAACAGCCCCTCCGTCGTTGATGACCGCCTCGCCATCACGCAGCAGTACGGTAAACCTGTATAAAGGCGAGCGTATCTGTGTCGCAGACGTCAGTAGCATCTTATATGTGGAAGCGGCCGAGAAGTTGACCAAAGTGTTCACTGCCAACGACGACTTTGTGGTGCCAATGACCATCAGCGAATTCTTTGAGAAGTTACCGCCGGAGCAATTTTTCCGCTGCCACCGCTCATTCGGCATCAATCTGACAAAAGTGCAGGAAATCACCCCCTGGTATAACAGCACCTATCTGGTGAAACTCCAGGGGAGTGAACATCAGTTGCCAGTCAGTCGCAGCCACATCCGCGAGTTTCGCGAACTGATGGGGCTTTAGGTAAAAAAATGCCCCATATAACATGGGGCCAAGGATGGTGCCTTTCAAACAATTAAACTACCGCAGTTACACTAACGATGGTACGCGGTTAGGCGCCTTAACTAGCAATGACAGCAACAACGACAACGCCAATAATCCAAAAATCACGCTGAAAGTGGCGCTAAAACCGCCTAACAACGCCGCCACCATCGAGCCACACAAACTGCCGATACCAAAGCCCAGATAAATTGCGCCGTAATTCTTGGTGAGATTATTCAACCCGAAAAAATCACTGACCAGCGACGGGTACACAGTGATGGTGCCGCCGAAACTAAAAGCGATACACCCAAGGGCCAAGTAAAAGTTCATTATTGTCATGTGACCAAATAACAGAATCGTCATCCCCAGCAGACTTGATAACAGCGCCAGTGATATTACCCGCATACGCGGCATCTTGTCGGATAGCACCCCCAATACCAAGCGCCCGCCAAGGTTCGCCATGGCAATCACTGCCACAGCGTTGGCAGCAATAGAGAAACTCAGCCCGGCATACTGTTCACCAATATCTTTGGCTACGCCAATCACATATAAACCACTCATACATACCGTCAAGAAAATCAATGCCAGCATCCAGAACTGTGGCCGCATCATCGCTTCTGCTAAGGTGAAATCATTGGTTTGTCGCTGACCGCCCGCGGCCTGTTTTGGTGCATCGCTCATCAACAGACCACCGATAACCACCATGACGGTAGCTATCGCCCCCCAATACAGGAAGGTGTTATTCAGTCCCACATGTTCCAACAACGCTAAATTGATGTACTTGAAGCCGAGGCTCCCTAAACCGTAAGCACCGATGGACAAGGCTGAAATAGCACCTTTGCGCTCTGGAAACCAGCGCACGCAGTTTGAGAGCGTCAGTAAGTATCCAGTACCGTCAGCAAATCCCAACAGCAAACCCGCGCAAAGATACAGCATGGCAACACTGCTGGCATGGGCCGTAAGCAGCAACCCGGCCCCCATCATTAAGCCCGCAGCAATAGTGACTTTTGTCACCCCAAAACGTTCCTGCATCTTGCCGGAAATAGATGATGCCAGTGCCAGCGACAAACTGAGAATACCGAAGGAAAAAGCCACGTTGTCCACCGGGACGTTAAGCTTTTCGGCCAATCCTGCATTAAACAGACTCCAGGTATATACCGAACCCAAGGCAAACTGGGCAATGATAGTACCGATGAGAGTCAGCACTCTGATGCGACTGACCGACATGACGCGTTGTTGCTGACCGGAATAGTTTTCCAGGGTAATCGTTTGATTGACGCTCATAACATACTCCTCGCAAGCGGGTTTATCCGCTGAAGTTCGCTGTTGATGAGGTCAATAAACGCCTTCTGCTATACCACCACAATAGCCGCGGCCAAAGATAAAATGAGTTGCCTCCAGGCCGGAATGAAATGCAAATTATCGGTATGAATTGCAGTTCAGGAATTGCTTAAATTTACAACGCACTATCTGTAGGACAGAAAGAGAAGAAACTAAACTGGCAACAAACGGCTAGAATAGGCAGTCATTGACTGCCCTGGCATCCGTTAACTGGCAGTACCACAATGTTGCTGCCATTGCTTAAGATTGCGCGAACCGCTGGTCTTGAATGATAAGTCAACGATAGTCAACACTGGCTGGTGTTGCGGATTGCTACTGGCAGCCGTCCAACGCCACTTACCTACAGCTTCGGCTGAAGCAAAATCAAATACGTCTTGTGGATAAGATTGCAAGAGTTTGACGTAATCAACTTTTCCATCGGCGTTAATTGCCAGCAGCAGTTTTACGCATCCTGCTTCGAAATTTTTCGCCATTTCAACCGGATATCGTGGTTCCTTACGATGCTTAAGCACCCAATAGCTCGCCATCTCTTGGGATGATGCCTGGGTTAAGTCAACATACTGAGTGGCCGCGGCATTGGTTTGCGGTGAGGTAGATTGGCAACCGCTAATAGCAAACGCAAATGCACACAATATCAACGCTAATTTCATGAAAACTCCTTGGCTATGCCCGAAAAACTTACGAGGAAAGCAACCGTGCCCCCTGATAATCGCCGACAAAATCTACTACAAATCCCTTTTAATCGACAGAGTTAATTAAAGCAGCAACGTTTATCCAGCATGGCGTGACTGGAAATATTTACAGTGCCCCATTTTCTTCCCCAACCGCTGCGTTATGCTGATGCTACTTAGCAGGAGAGTATATGCACCGTATTTTACTCGTAGAAGACGAACCAGAAATTGGTCAGTTGATTAGCGACTGGCTGGCAAAACATGATATGCAGGTAGTGGTGGAAAATCGTGGCGACCTTGCATTACAGCGGGTACAGGAAGAAAAGCCCGAGCTCATTCTGCTGGATATCATGTTACCGGGTATGGATGGTCTGTCGCTGTGCCGCAAACTGCGCCAGAGTTTTCACGGACCGATTGTGATGTTGACGTCACTCGACAGCGATATGAATCAAGTGCTGGCACTGGAACTCGGCGCGAATGATTACATTCTGAAGACCACACCGCCTAACGTGTTAGTTGCGCGGTTGCGGGTACAATTGCGGCAGCTTGCCAGTATCACCCCGCAGCAACCGCCAAAAATGTCTGGCCGCCTGCAGTTAGGGACATTAATCATCGACTATAACAGCCGCGATGTCAGGTTACAGGGACAAGCGGTAGCACTGTCCACCAGTGATTTTGAACTACTGTGGCAACTAGCGAGTCATAGCGGCCAGATCCTCAGTCGTGAAACGCTGTTCAAACAACTCAAGGGTCGCGAATATGATGGGATAGATCGCAGCATGGATGTGGCGATATCCAGGCTCAGACAGAAACTGGGAGATAACGCTGAACTGCCCACTCGGATCAAAACTATTCGTAACAAGGGCTATCTGTTAGTTGCGGATGAGTGGTCATAAACGATGCGTCATCTATTTACCCAATTCTACCTGCTGGTATTTGGATGTTTTCTGGTGGCGGCATTGCTGATGGGAGGCATCTACCAATTTACCGAAGAGCGCACCGGCAACCGCTATCTGGAAGGCTTGGTACAGGATTTTCTGGACCGCCTTACGCAGGAATTAGCTACCGTGCCACAGCCGCAGTGGCCTGCCAAAATCGATGATTTCAGCCAACGGCTGCATCTGGCATTACACACGGCACCACTGGATACCCAACCGCTGGCCCGAGAAGATATCGCTTTTCTACAAGCTGGCAATATCGTGATAGTTGAGGACGACGCCACGTTTCGCCAGCGCATCCCCAACAGTAATATGGTGCTGATTATCGGCCCAGTGCCTTATTTGTCGTTCCGGCACGAACAGCACTGGCTGGTATTGGGTTTTATTGTGTTGCTGGGGCTATCGCTGGCAATCCCAATTCTGTTGTGGATGCGACCACATTGGCGCGATATGCAGCAGTTAGAAGCCGCCGCCAAGCGCTTAGGTAACGGCGAACTCAACGCCAGAGCCGCACTGGACAATAGCAGTAGTCTGGCAACCTTAGGTCACACTTTTGACCAGATGGCACAACGGTTACAGGAACTTATCAGTGGCCGTAAACAGCTTACCGATGCCATTGCCCATGAGCTGCGTACGCCCTTGGTACGTTTGCGTTACCGCCTGGCGTTACTAGAACCAGCACCAAGTCAGGCCGACAGTGCGGCATTGGAACATGACATCGAGGCCTTGGAGTTTCTGATCGAAGAGATGTTGACCTACAGTCGGCTCAATCAACCGGAACTACCATTACAACTGAGTGAGGTGGAGTTGGGACAATGGGCCAGAGAACGCCTGGCCGACTGGCAGGCACAAGGCGCAGCACACCAAGTGACGCTCAGTTGCCCTATGGCACCAATATATTGGCGCGGTGATGTGCGCTTGTTAGCGCGGGCGATGGATAATCTAGTGGGCAATGCAGTGCGTCATGGTCACAGTGAGGTGCAGATCCGGCTGACACAGGACAACCCCCAATGGATTTGCCTGTCAGTGCAGGATGATGGCCCCGGAGTCGCGACAAAAGAAGCCCAGCGCATCTTTGAGCCTTTTGTCAGGCTTGATGAAAGCCGCGACCGACGCACCGGCGGCATTGGCTTAGGCTTGGCAATTGTCCGCAGTATTGCCCAGTTACATGGCGGAGAAATCAGCTTACAACCCAGCAACCAAGGGGCGCTTTTTTGCTTAAAGTTGCCTGTACATTTGGATACAAACGGTTACCAGAGCAGCACAGACCCGCAGCATCCAGCTGCCTAATATAACTAGCAAAGGAGCACCGGGCTCCCGAGTCTATCCGAGGTCTGAATTATGAAAAAAATGCTGCCACTGGCCATTGCCGCTGTTTTTGCCCTGAATACCGCCGCTGTTATGGCTGCTGAACCTACTACTAGCACTGAAACTGCACCACAGGTTGCAACCCAACACAGCACTAATCCTCAAGTTAAACAGGTGAAAAAACAGCATCACAAGAAAGCCGAAAAGAAAGTTGTGAAAAAACAGGCTAAGAAAGCAGAGAAAAAAGCCCCAGCAACTGAAGCTCAGCCTCAAGCTGCCAAAACTGCAGAATAATCTCATTGCAGTACAGTCGAAGCCTCGCAATAGCGGGGCTTTGTTATTTATTAAGCGGATTAAGCAGCGAGGGTTCCAGGTTGATATTGTAACGCAGGTAATGTTTGTCCAATGTTTTAATAAAGGGATTGTCTAACCGAATAATCCGCCGCTGCTGTAATCGATTAATGGACGGTTTGAAATAACGGTTCCATAAACGGATAAAACTGCCATCTTCATAAGCCCGCACCAGCCCAAGATAAACACGTTGTGCATTTTGTGCGTTATTTTTATCGGTAACGAAAAAACGTGGCAATGGGTAATACAGCGCCAGACAAGGTTCCACCTGTAACATGCCGTAATCGTGAACGGCGTTTTGTCGCTCGATATCAATCTCATTCACTGCGCGGAAAAACAGGTCGGCACGGCTTGCTCGCAACATATTAAACATATTCTCGTACTGGTTGACCTGTTGCACTTTGAAGCCATTGGCCAGCAGTATCTTGCTATCCAGCCAGCCGATCCCCTGGACAATACTCAGCTGTTGCAGTGCTGCTTTATCGAGCTGACAAAAACGCTGCAGCTCAGTTCCTTCAGCCCGGATGAATGCCACCCGATAGCCGTCCATACCACGAGCCAGCGGAAAAGCTACCACCGCAAAGTCTGTAAGCATCTCATCGGTTACCGACGCCCGAACAAACATATTGTCAAAGTGACCCTGCTGTAATTCGCGCAGCAACCTGGCTTTATTCAGATAGTTTCCGGCCTCCTGCATAACAAACGGGCCATATTCATCCTGCGTTTTTTCCAATGCCAGCTGCAATGCCTCCTTGACGAAAGCTTTACGTCCATCCAAGTTGCCTTCTGCAGCCTGATAACGAAACACCGTGGGTGTCACATCAGCAGACCTCCCTGCACAACAAATCAACATCAATAACAACGCCAGCAGGCATTGCCAAGCTCGGAGGCTCCGCAGAGTTTGCGCAGTGAAGGGCATAACCGTTTTTACCAAGAGGACAAAACACCGCCTTAGTGTAAGACTTACATACTGTTTTCAATAGCATTATTCATAAAAACTGCGGCACATAGACAGCCGTAGTACTGACTACCATTCACCCTAGTGCTGTCGCTCTCCGACAGCGACCTGAGTTTGAATGTATCAGTATGCTAAGCGCTGTGATTGCGCAGGACACTGTGTGGCGGGCAGCGATTAACAGCCCGCGATTAACCAGAAAAATTACCTTGTTGTCAGTGGCTGTAACAGCAACTGCAACCGATAATGCTGCTGTTTGGCTGGCAACAGACGGTAAGCGTCATAAGGCAATGCGCCCCAGCTGGTATCACCCCCAACGCCCCGTTGCCGTAGATCCAGACACAGTTCCGTCATGGGTCTGGGGACTATGTCTGTGGTGTGACGGTTTGGACCATCTTTCGGGTAATCAAAATCGGCAATGGTGTTGTGATGCGCGGTAAAATCAAACTGCGGAGCACCACTGATGCGCAGCCCAATGCCCTGCTGATTACGGATCTCCAACCAGCGGGTATCACTGCGGTTACCATTTTCCTGTGGACGGATATATGGCGTATAGAGTTCACTGACATCCGCATGGTAGATGCCGAGATAAGTGCTCTCTTTACGATCCTGATAGTTTTCCCAAGGACCACGGCCATACCAGGCGACACTATCGAAACCCTCCGGTAACTGCATTTTCAGTCCAAATCGCGGCATTTCCGGTAAGTCCTTTGCCAGATTGGCCTGATAATCCACCGCTACCGCACCATCTCGGCCGATGCGGTAAACAATGCTGCCATCGCTGTGCAGTGTTGGGAAATGTAAGGTGAACTGCACTTGTGCAAATCCTGCTTGCTGACGCAGTCGCACTGCAGTTACCTGCGCCGCAGTGTCAGCCTGTTTGTAAAATTCCGCCGTCTCGTTAGCGAATTTATTGCCATAATCGTTATCGGTCAGCGCTCGCCAGAAATTGGGGAACAGCCCTTGTTTTACCAATTCCACCCCAGCGACGCGATAGCTCACTAGACGAGCACTGTGCTTATCAAACCGTAGCTGACTGCGTCCGGCACGAACAGTGACGTTATCGCTGTCTTCTGCAACCTGTAGATCTTTAGCCGCTGTCAGTTTAAGTGTGTTAGCTGCCTGTGGCTGCAGCAGGAGCTGCTCACTGGCAACCTCATGCCCGGCAGGCAGCAACCCCACCGCTTCACGGGTGACAAAACGGAAATTGAGTGCGTATTCCTTATCCTTCGCCAAGGGAAAATGTTGCAGTTCAGCAATACGGATATCACCACTCTGTTGTGGTGCGATTGCCAATGCAGCTAACGTCCCGTGGCTGACCACGATACCATCCGCCAGCAACTGCCACTCTCCGCTAAGGTCATTCAGGTTTTTAAAGAAATTACGGTTAGTTATGCGGTACTGGCTGTTACTCAAGCGCGTTACTGCCAACGGCTGGTAGATCTTTTTCACTTCGTGCAATGCTGGATGCGGCGTGCGATCTGCTGCCACCAAGCCATTAGCACAAAAGTTACCGTCATTCGTAGTGCCTGCCGGCTCAAAATCGCCACCGTAGGCGAAGTAGCTGCGACCATCCGCGCTATGTTTCAGTAAACCTTGATCGACCCAATCCCAGATGCTGCCGCCCTGCACTTGCGGATGGGCATACACAAAGTCCCATAACTCCTTAAGGTTGCCACTACTGTTACCCATCGCATGGGCATACTCCACCCAGATAAACGGCTGCTCTGGATATTTCCCCAAATACTTGCTGGTAATTTCCTCACGATTGGCATACATCCAGCCAATCACATCGGTCATTTTCTCTTTGAACCAAGTAGTACGGCTTTCAAATTGCACCACACGGCTGTCATCCATAGCTTTTGCCAACTGGTAAGATGCTGACAGATTCGGCCCCGGGCCGGTTTCATTACCCAATGACCAAGAAATAATCGACGGATGATTTTTATCACGGGCAATCATGCCGTGCATCCGATCCAAAATGGCGGCTTTGAACTGCGGATCGTTACCGATACCGTGTTCATCGAAGCCATAACCGTGAGACTCCATATTGGCTTCATCAATCACGTATAAACCGTATTGATCGCACAGTTGATACCAGTAGGGATCATTGGGGTAATGTGAGGTACGTACCGTATTGATATTATTAAGTTTCATCAAACGGATATCGTTGAGCATACTGGCCTGAGAGATTGTCTGACCCGTCACAGGATCATGCTCATGCCGATTAACCCCTTTGATGATAATCGGCTGACCGTTTACCAGCAGTTGCCCATGTTGCAACTCGACACTGCGAAAACCGATAGGCTGATAGATCACCTGATCTTCCGCGCCCGGCTGTTTCACTGTGAGCAGTAATCGATAGAGTTTCGGCACTTCCGCCGACCACGGCTGGATCTTTGGAAAACGATGTTGCAACGTCAGCGGCGCAGTTTTACCGGCGGCCACCTCAAGCGAACTTCGCTGCTGCCACAAGGGCTTATCACCGTCATACACCGCAGTATCAACGCTGAGTTGTGCGGCTTGCTTGCTGCTGTTCAGCAACTGCAACGCCAAGGTTAATTGACCATCTTGATAAGCATTTTGCAGTACAGCTTTGGCGCTGAAATCCCACAACTGCACTTTGGGTGATACCTGGATAAACACATCCCGCTGAATGCCGCTCATACGCCAGAAATCCTGGTCTTCCAGATAACTGCCATCGCTCCAGCGATAAACTTCTACCGCCAAACTATTGTTGCCAGGCTTAACATATTCTGTGATATCAAATTCCGCTGGCAGTTTGCTGTCCTGGCTGTAGCCTAGCTTTTTACCATTGATCCACACATAAAAAGCCGATTTTACCGCGCCAAAATGCAACACCAAACGTTGCTGTAGCCAGTCAGATGGCACCGTAAAATCCCGCCGATAAGAGCCCACCGGGTTGTATGAGGGATCAATGTACGGCTTATTCATCGGAAACGGATAGCCAGCAGAGGTGTAGATCGGATAATCATAGCCCTGCATCTGCCAGTTTGATGGCACGGTAATTAATGGCCAGTTTGAAACATCAAAATCGTTTTTATAAAAAGCTTCTGGGCGGTCAGCTGGTCGTTTAGCAAAATGGAAATGCCATTGACCATTGAGGGAATAGTACTGGCTGGAACGTTCTGGCTGCTGCGCTAGCGCCAGCTGCGCTGAGGGATAAGAGATAAAATAAGCACGATCCGGTAGTTTATTGATGTCGAAGACGGCCGGGTCTTCCCAGTCATGATGAGTGGTGATTTGGTTTTGCTGGCAGGCACTGAGTAACAATAACCCCAGCGCTAGCCAGTATGTCTGTGCCAATTTTTCCCTTGCCTGTCGCCACATAAGCGCTTCCTCCCAGATAAAGAAAGGCTACACAGGACAGAGTAACTGTGCAGCCTTAGTGACACCTAAGCTTTCAGATAAGTGGTTTTTGCCACCGTATAGAAGGCTTTCGCCGCACGGCCCTGCTCACGGGCACCATAACTGGAAGCGCCCACGCCGCCAAATGGCACATGGTAATCAATCCCAGCGGTAGGCAAGTTGATCATTATCATCCCGGATTTAGCGTAACGTTTGAAATGCTCAGCATATTTCAACGAGTTAGTGCATAAACCCGCCGACAAGCCAAAACGGCTGTTATTCACCATTGCCAGCCCTTCTGCATAATCCTTGACCCGGAACACCGCAGCAACTGGGCCGAAAATTTCTTCCAACGCGATCGGATCATCGGCTTTGGCATGATCAAACAGGGTCGGGGCAAAGAAACATGCGGGCATCTCCACCGCAGTGCCACCACAGACAAGTTGCGCGCCAGGATATTGTTCCATCTTGGCAGTCTGGCCGCTGATCAGTGCTTTTTGATTAGGGGAAGCCAAGGGGCCAATTTGGGTTGCGGCATCCAGCGGGTCACCGAGTTTAAGTTGCTTGATCCGCGCCACCAGCTTACTGACAAATTCATCGGCAATCGCCTGTTCTACCACAATACGGGAGGTGGCCGTACAACGTTCACCTGCAGCGAAAAACGCGCCATTTAAGGCATTTTCCACGGCGGCATCCACATCGGCATCCGCCAGCACCAACAGTGCATTAACGCCGCCCATTTCGGTTTGTACCGGGATTGCACGTTCCATGGCCGCCAACCGCACTTTCTTGCCGGTAGCTTGAGAGCCAGTGAAACTCAGTGCATCGATGCCTGCATTAGCGCAGATAGCCGCGCCGGTTTCGCCACCGCCAAGGACCATGTTAACGGCACCAGGCAGCACGCCAGCTTCGTGAATGAGTGCCATCAAGCGCGCCGCAGTGGCCGAAGAGATTTCAGAGGGTTTCCACACCACGGTATTACCAAATGCCAAGGCTGGGGCAATCTTCCAAGCGGGGATGGCAATGGGAAAATTCCAAGGAGTGATCTGCCCGATAACGCCGACAGGCGCATATTCCACTTCCACCATGGCACCGTTGCGGGTGGATTCCAGTCGCTCGCCGACAATGCGCAGCGCTTCACCGGCAAAAAAGCCGAAAATACGGGCAGCGCGGCCCACTTCACCTTTGGAGTCAGCAAACGTCTTACCGGTTTCACGGGCGATCAACTGCGATAACTCATCGCTATGCTGCACAATCAACTGCTGCACTTTTGCTAAGGCATCTGCACGCTTTTCAATGCCTTGATCGCGAAATACCGCAAATGCCGCTTTGGCCGCAGTCACGGCTTGCTCGACAACATTGGCATCTGCCGCCGGAATTGTAATTTGTAAATCGTCAGCCTTGGCAGGATTCTGCTGCTGCAATACGGCGGTGCCGCTGACGTCGGTGCCACCGATGTGATGGCTCAGATGAATAATCTGCATCTAGTGTTTTCTCCTGTCACCGGTTGTCAAACAACCTGAAAACCCTCCGCAAAAGGTTCGTCATCATCAATCCAGATCTGATTGAAACCTGTGGTGTAAGCTGTGCCCTGAATGGACGGAATGATAGCAGGATGGCCCGCCAGCTCAGTGGCGGCTTCGACCCTGCCGATAAAACGGCTTTTGATATAACTTTCATGAACAAAGGTGTCGCCTACCGCGAGTCGGCCTTTTGCCACTAGGTGTGCCATGCGCGCAGAAGTACCAGTACCACAAGGGCTACGATCGATAGCTTTATCGCCATAAAACACCGCATTACGCCCGTGAGCATCGGCCGAGGCTGGCTTATCCGCCCACAACACATGACTCACACCCTTAATGGCTGGGTTCAGCGGATGTACCGGCTGAAACTGTTCGCGTACTGCGGCGCGCACCAACGGGCTGAGGCGCAAAATATCGGCGGCACTGAGGCTGTCCAATCCGGCGTAACCGGCCTGAGGCTCCACAATCGCATAATAGTTACCGCCATAGGACACATCGACCGTTAACGGCCCACAACCGGGAATATTGATATGAATATCTTCTGCCGCTAAATAGGAAGGCACGTTGGTCAACTTGACCCATTCAACCTTTTGCCCTTGTTGCTGGTAGCTGACTTCTATTAACCCCGCGGGTGCTTCCATCACCAGTTTACCCGGTGTTTTTGGCTGGATCAGACCATGTTCCAGCCCAAAGGTGATAATGCCAATCGAGCCATGGCCACACATGGGCAGACAGCCGCTGGTTTCAATAAATACCACGCCAAAATCTGCTCGCGGATCTTTGGGCGGATAGATAAAACCACCAGACATCATGTCATGCCCACGCGGTTCAAACATCAGCCCTTTGCGGATCCAGTCAAACTGCTCCATAAAACACACCCGCATATCACTTAGACTGTTGCCAGCAAGCTGCGGATGTCCCCCAA
The DNA here is from genome assembly GCF_017368415.1 of Shewanella sp. 4t3-1-2LB. Taxonomy (NCBI): domain Bacteria; kingdom Pseudomonadati; phylum Pseudomonadota; class Gammaproteobacteria; order Alteromonadales; family Shewanellaceae; genus Shewanella; species Shewanella sp. 4t3-1-2LB. The sequence goes on along the minus strand of NZ_JAFNJD010000041.1, from coordinate 18,755 downwards.
CCACTAACCGCACCGGGTTGCCCGCGGTGTGCCCATCAATGCAGAAAAATGTATGTCTCATGGCGGCCTCTCGTACTGTTAAGCCTGAGTAGGTCTGGTGGCAGCGGCTTTCTCAACCATCGCTGTCACTTCATCACGGCGCGCGCCACTCAACGGCAAGCGCGGCATACGCACTCGTTCAGTACCTCGGCCCATAATCTGTTCCGCTAACTTGATGGACTGTACCAGATCGTGCCCAGCGTCCAAATGCAGCAATGGCATAAACCAGCGATAGATTTCCAGCGCCCGCGCCATATCGCCCGCTTTAAATGCGCGCACCAGTTCCACCGATTCCTGTGGAAAAGCCGAGGTTAGCCCTGATATCCAAGCACAAGCCCCCAAGGTCAAGCCTTCCAGGGCGACATCATCCAGCCCCGCTAGGATATGGAACCGGTCACCGTAAGCGTTATACAGATCGGTGTAACGACGCGTGTCGGCTGAGCTTTCTTTGATGGCGACAATATTTTTTACGTCCACCAACTTTGCCAATGATTCTAAACTGACGTTAACGCGATAAGCCGTGGGATTGTTATACAGCATGATGGGGAGTGAGGTGGCTGCCGCTACCGCTTTAAAATGGGCAATCAGCTCATCTTCTGTGGGTACGTACACCATGGCGGGAAGTAGCATCAATGCATCGGCGCCAAGTGCTTCGGCGTTCTGGACAAACTTGATGGCACGCTCGGTAGTCAGTTCACTTACTCCGGCAATAATCGGATGACTGCCTTTGACCTCAGCCGCCGCTGCAATAATCTGCCGCTTCTCTTCTGGTTCCAGCGAGTTATTTTCACCACAGGTACCAATCACCACCAGTCCATCGACACCATCTTCCAGCAATTTAGCAAAACCTTGCTGAGTGGCAGCCAAGTCCACCGCTAACTGTTCATCAAACTGGGTGGTGGCTGCCGGAAATACCCCGGACCATTTCATCGTACTTGTACTCATCTGTCTGTAATCCTGTTTCTGACATCAACTTGATGTATATGTTATATCGTATACTAAATTACGGCAAGCATTAACTTCTTCGCTCTTAAGTTATAGTCATAACACATTAATTTTTAAAACTTATCTTTGAAATCTAGTAAGAGAAAATGCTTGTAATGCTGAAGGAGTACGTTGATTTTGTACCATCTCCGCCACCAGCATTGCCGTCTTGGCTGCGAGAGTCAGCCCCAGGTGTTGATGGCCAAAGGCATAGTACAGATTGTTGGCCCGGTCACTCTTACCAATCGCAGGTAGATAGTCCGGTAAGGTTGGCCGCGCGCCCATCCACTCACTCACGTTACCGGAAAATGGCAGACCCAGCTCATCACAATGGCGTCGTAGTTGTTGCCATTTGCGCGGATCGGCTTTGGCATCTAAGGCGTTAAATTCGACAAAACTACATGCCCGTAAGGTGTTGGCAAAGCGGGTCACTATCATTGAACGGTCTTCAAAGACCAGCGGCGGTAGATGTTCAGGCCAAGTGCTGTCATCACACTTCACTTCGAGGTGATAGCCACGTTCGGCAATCAATGGCACATGGGGGTGAATGGCGTTCAGCAACTTGCCAGACGCGGCCCCGGCACACACTAACACTTGGTCAAATTGACAGTGTTCGCCATTCGCCAGCACCACTTCGGCACGACCACTTTGCAGCGCCAGTGATGCCACGTCGGCATTTAGCCATTCGCCCCCCGCTGCTAAAAACTGTTGTTTCAGCAATGCAGCCAATGCGGGCATATCATGGATTTGACCAGAACCGGTAAAACTGATGCCACCACAGAGGGGCACTTTGAGTGCTGGCAATGTTGCCAACAGTGCTTTAGGCAGCTCAACAAAAGAAACACTGCCAGTATCCGTATGTTGCCAGTTAGCCATACCTTTGCGGACGGAACTGTCTGACTCCCATAGCAACCAGTGCCCTTGATCTCGGTAAAGGTCAGCCGCATCCAACTGCTGCAACAACTGTTGCCAGGCCGTTTCAGCACCATTAACAAGTGTTTTGAGCGCTTGTTTCCCATGACGGAAACGACTTGGCATGGAGGCTTGCAGATAACGCCAAACCCAGCTCATTACGCCGGGAGCAGTCAGTGCAAAATCCAGCGCGCCCCCCACCATAAACAGCCGTTTCGGAGCCGTCGCCATGGCTGCTAACGACGCCAATGGTGTGACCTGTTCTACGGCGATATGGCCGGCATTATTCCATGATGGCGCAGTCAAGGCATCTTCCCGCTCTAAGATGCAGGTAGCAATTCCCTGCTTTTGTAACATCAATGCGCAACAACGTCCGACAATACCACCACCGATTACCGCAACTGTTCCATCAGCACTCATAGCAACAACCAACATCAGATATTTTGGAATAATTTGTATACTATATAACAAATACAGAACTAACAATCACCTGCTGTTAATTTTTTGTTGCTGCTAGCCGATATTAGTGGTCGAGCGGTTGCGTCAGGCAACTAGAACTCTGTATCAGTTTGTTTCGCAGACGATTGGGGCACTACAGTTAAAGAAAGGGAACGGCGAGTTGATATTATAAAAAAGCCCAGGATATGACCCGGGCCTCGATGAAAATTATGCCTGCAGCTGTTGTCGCAGATCGTCCAGCACACCTTTGGTATGTTCTTTAATCAGTTTTTTCACAGTCTTGGCATCACGCGCCATCCAGGCATCGAAAATCTGTTGATGCTCACTGAGCGCATTCACTTCCCGATGAGGTGGTTCCAGGTGTTTGCGCACATAGCGTTCTGACAATAGGTGCAGTTTTTCCAGAATATCTTGGGTAACCCCACGCTGTGGTGACGCCGTGAGTGCCAGATGAAAATCGCGATTTACCGAGACCCCAGCTGACGCACCACCACTCATCCCCTCAAACTTACGGAAAGTAGATTCCACCATGGCGCGAAGCTCATCATCCGCTTCTTTACAGGCTTCAGCTGCGGCATCAGGTTCTATCAAGATACGCAAACGGAACACATCCTCCGCTTCAGCCACCGTCAGCGGCCGCACTAAGAAACCACGGTTTGGATGGGAGATGAGTAAGCCATCATGTTCCAGACGAGTTAAGGCTTCACGCAATGGGATTTTGCTAACGCCTAACCCCTTAGATAAGGCATCCTGCCTGAGCGGTTTTGAAGGAAGCATGTCATTGGCCAGGATACGATCTCTGATAATCTCGTATGCCTGTTCTGACAGGGTCTTGACCACAATCGACATAAATTAACTCCAAAGCCCGGAATTCCATTCAACTGAACAACCTTATTCTGCTGAACAAAGATGACCGGTAAAAGTGGTGGGGAAATACTGATTTAGGCAAACATTATACTATTTAAGTTGCTGAATGCCTACTTTGATTGTGACCCACTGTACGCCCGACAATTTGTCCTCACAAAGCTGCCGAGTGTGAGGACGCTAAATACCATAAAAAAATGCCTGCAAACATCTTGCTGCAGGCATTATCAGATCATCGAGAAATAACGGCTAATCCGCTTCCAGAATAGAGGAAGATGCCGAGCTTTCCGCTGATGATGGAGCCGATGTTTTCATTACGCCCTGACGCTGAAAACAAAACCAACCGGTGTAACAGTACAGGGCTGAAATCAGCAGCACTAACATGTGATACCAAAGAAACGGCAGATAAGCGGCAGTTGATACTCCCAAGGTTGTAGCCATAAACACGCCACCGTCAGTCCAGGGGATCATCGGCGTGGTAATGGTACCTCCAGCCTCGGTGTTACGTGACAAAACGCGCCGATCAACACCAAGCTCGTCATAATTTTTCCCAGTAATCGTGCTGGCGGTAATCAAGGAAACATAAGCCGCCCCACCGAGGAAATTCCCCAAAAAACCCGCAAACAAAGTAGATAGCCCCAAACGACCTAATGAGTGCGCCCAACGCTGCAATCCGTTAGAGATAGTAGTCAACACCCCGGTAACTTCCATCAAGCCACCCAGACCTAGCGCCAGCATGACGAGCAGAATCACTTCTAACATTGATGCGATGCCACCACGATTGAGCAGAATATTCAAAAAATTCAAATCCGACTGTACGTGATTTCCTTGATACAAGGTCGCAAATGCTGCTATTGGTGACATCTGTTCAAACACACAGGCCCAGATTACGCCGAGTAAAGCACCGAAACTGATCACCGGAACGGAAGGCAAGCGCAGTAACAACAATGCAATCACTGCTGCAGCTGGTAGCAACATATACCAAGCAATCACATAGTGCTGCGACAGCGCATGCATCACATCCTGCGCACGGCTAACATTACCACTTTGACCGTAACTCAGCCCTACGACCAGGAACAACAATCCCGCAATAGTAATAGCCGGGACGCTGACATACAGCATGGACTTGATATGGTCGATAATGTTGACCTTGCACAGCGACGCCGTCATCACAGTAGTGTCCGATAGCGGTGACAGTTTATCGCCGACATAAGCTCCAGAGATCACCGCGCCTGCCACCAAGGGCGCTGGCAGATCAAAGCCCGCCCCAATGCCCATCATGGCGATGCCCGCAGTGCCAGCGGTACCAAAGGAAGTGCCCGTTGCCAGTGAGGTCACCATGCAGACAAAAAAGGCTGCCAGTAAAAATATGTGCGGACTCATCACTGATAAGCCGAGATAAATAATATTGGGTACCACGCCCCCCGCCATCCAGCTACCGATCAGCGCCCCCACCGCAATCAACACCAGAATGGCGTCCATCCCCTGACTAATGCCATGGGTCAATCCCTGTTGCATAGTGTGGTAATCGAGCTTGAGAATTTTTCCTAGCCCCATCACCAGAAACCAGCTCACCAGCAACGCCAATTGGATTGCTAGGCCAAGTATGTGCACGAACATAAAGATGACACCGATGATCATCAGCGCCAGTAATAATATCTGTGGAACAGTGGGTAAACGGGAAGGATGTAGCGGAGTCATGTTGGTTATCCTAAGGCTTTTACTTTGCCATATGGCAAGAGAATAAAAATGCCCAGTCTTACTGGACTGTTGTTATAAGTAGTTTTTGTACGGTAAACACTTGCAACTCACGCGCTGCCATACGGCTTAACGTTTCCGATGATCCCCACCACTTCATCTGAGTCCCCACAACCGATGCCCCAATCGGTAAGTCTGCCGACTATTTACCCAAAACTGACGAAGGTACTACGGAGATATCACTAATGTTGCTGAGTTGATTGCACTCATATTTATCGAATAAAAAATAACGTATACCATTTTAACTATAAGTACAAGCTGAATAAGTAACCGTATTTCGAGGTATTGTTCAATGCGCTACAGCTTATGACGGTACAGACTCCCGGAATATCTCAATCATCTTGCACCTGCAACAGAGGATGGTTAATTATGGTGTTTTTCAATAAGTTAAATATATTAATAGCCACTACCATGTCGTCTAGCAACCATTAAAAATGTGCTTAACCTAGCAAATTACTCAACTTTATAATGCAAATATAAAAGACGCATTTATAATACAGCTTATATTTCCAGCAGGAGTTTGCTATGTCCAAAGAAATTGAGCTCGACCGCCGTGTAGGGGATTTAGTTGCTGAAGATTTCCGTAACGCCCATATCTTCAGCCAGTTCGGTATTGACTTTTGTTGTGGGGGAGGAAGAACGTTAGCAGCCGCTTGTCAGCGGGCTAATGCGGAGCCTACCATCGTTATACAAGCACTGCAGCAACTACAACGCAGTGGCGATAAACAAGACCAACTGATACAACTACCATTGGCTGATTTAATCGACCATATTGAACGTAAGCATCATGAATATGTAAGACAGAAAGCGCCACTGCTGCTGGAATATGCCGATAAAATGGTGCGTGCCCATGGTGACAAGTATGAAGAAATCAAACCTGTCGCTGGCTGGATTAAAGCACTGGTTGCAGATCTACTACCGCATCTGCAAAAAGAGGAACAGGTGTTGTTCCCGGCCATTCGAGCACTGAGTAATGGTGACCGCATCAATAGCTGCTTTGGTACAATCGATAATCCGATACATGCGATGGAATACGAGCATGAGGAAGCCGGGCAGATCTTACAAAAACTACGGCAACTGACACAGAATTATCAACCGCCAGCCCACGCCTGCACCACCTGGAGAGTGTGCTACGCGACTTTAGCGGAGTTTGAACAGGACTTATTCACCCATATACATTTAGAAAACAACGTGTTATTTCCAAAAGCATTACAGCTGGAAGTCTAAGTTATTGATGACACCTATGGGATAGGCCATAACAACGCCAGCACTAAATAACCACCGGCGACGGCAATAACGCCGCCGGTAATGCGCAGCAGTCGACTATTATTATCCAGATGTCTCAGAATCTTACCAATTAAGACACCCATTAACTGCAATAAGACAGTACCTGCCAGCAGGCCTGACAGATACGCCAGTGGTGAGGCCCCTGCTGGCATTAACGCCCCATGTTCATAGCCATGAAATACCGCAAATATCCCGACAAATGCCATAGCAAACGACACGGGCATGCTGCGGTTTAGGGCAATGATACCGCCAAGCGCCACGACCCCTAACGCCAAAAATGAATCTGCGATTGGCATTGGCACCGCCAATATGCCCGCAATACTGCCAAGACACATAAAAAACAAAAACGCCAAAGGGATCATACACACTAGGCCGCGCTCCAACATGGTGCAAAGCATTCCAACACTGAGTGCTGCGAGAATATGGTCCATGCCCTGAAAAGGATGCGACAAGCCGTAGATAAAACCGTAGTTAACCGCGCCAACCTGGGCGGCTACAGGGAGACTGATACTCAGCAAAAACAAAGGAGTTAACCGGTAGCATAAAAGAGACAAGCTTTACCTCGGCCAAAAAATAACATCGCAACGTATGTAACGTAATAATAAGCTATATGTTACACAAATGATAATAACAAAAGTGTGACTGTTTGAAGAAATTTAAACGTGAGTAATTGTGTATGGACGTCGCCTTTATTCGGCTAAAGCAGCTGTTTTAATTGCGCTAACTCAGATACTTGTAACTGCGGTAATAACGGTCCAGAAGACTTTACCGCTACCTGCCCAAACCCTGGATTAAGCCAGATGGCCTGACATCCGGCCCGGCGGGCACCGGCAACATCGGTCATAGGGTGATCGCCCACATGTAATAACTGCGAAGGAAACAATGCCAGCCGTTCGGCCGCCTTGACAAACATATCGGCAAATGGCTTCATGCGCACGCCGTTACCTGGATGTAGCACAAAAGACATGACACCACCCAGACCAATGGCTTGTTCATTCACATTACCGTTGGTAATACCGACGATGGGCCAACGCTGTGACAACTGAGTTAGCAGCGAAATCACCTCCGCCGACACCCGAAAATTACTGCGTCTGTCATAAAAATAACTCAGCCCGTCATCAGCGCCTTTAACTGCAATGGCATCTTGATAGCCTAAAATCTTTAACCCAAGATATAACACCGCACGGCGGGTGGCCGAGGTATCGTGAACCAATTGCGGCTGTGCGGCTAATACTCGCATTTTCAATTGTCGCCAATCATCCTGGCTGTATTGAGTTGTCGCTGGGAAATGTTGTGCCAGCCACTGCAATAACTCAACCTCAGCGGCAGCAATTATCGGCTTATTGTTATAAAGGGTATCGTCCAGATCGAAACTGAGCGCCCGAAATGGCGTAAGACGGAGAAAACTGCGCATCACATCTCCCTCTCACTTTCCTTTTTTGGCATGAGGATGGGCACTGTCATATACCTTAGCCAGATGTTGAAAGTCCAAACTGGTATAGATTTGGGTCGTCGCCAGATTAGCATGCCCCAGCAGCTCCTGCACTGCCCGCAGGTCACCACTTGACTCCAGCATATGGGTGGCAAATGAGTGCCGCAGTTTATGGGGATGGACGCGTCCAGCAATGACTTGCTGTTGTCCCCAAAACGCCAACCGTGCCTGAATACTGCGGTGCGCTAACCTTTGCCCTTTACTGGTAACAAACAGCGCCCGATCCGCGCAAGGCAGCAATTGCCGATAACCCAGCCAGACCTTAATTGCCGCTACGGCAATCGAGCCAACCGGTAACAATCGCTCCTTACTGCCCTTCCCCATAACCCGCACCTGTGCTTGCGGCAAATCCACATCATCCACGTCCAATGCTGCCAATTCCGCCAGTCGCAAGCCACTGGAATAAAACAGTTCCATTATCGCTTTATCGCGAGCCGAGATAGGGTCAGTGACTTCAATATCCAGCAGATGGCTGACACTGTCAGTATCCATATTCTTGGGTAGCGGCTTTGCTTGTTTGGGGGCCGACAACGACTTAGCAGGATTACTGCGGATCGCACCTTCGCGCAGCAAAAAGGTAAAAAACTGTTTTTGCGCAGAGAGGCTTAATGCCAAACTCCGAGGACTCAAACCTTGCCGATGCAACTTTGCCAGCACGCTTTGGAGTTGTTGAAATTCGATAGTTTCCCAACGACTGACATCTGGCAGTAGTGCCGCAACCCGCAATAATTCACTCATATAGTTGCGGACAGTGTATGGAGATAATTGACGTTCCGTACGCAGAAATCGCTCAAATTGCGCTATCCAGTGGGACTCGGCAAGTGCTGTCATCATCAGAGTTTAGGTAACAGATGATCCAGTAACTGCCGCACCTGTTCCAGCAACATACTGTCCATCTCTGGGTGAAAATGGGTCACATCCTCACTGGCAATGGCAAATATTACCTGCCCATTGTCTTCGGATAAGCGCGCCAGTGACACTGATCCCACTTCAGTACCAAATAATCGATGGGATTCCTGACGAGTAAGACGGCCAAAATAGTAGCCTTGCTTTAACCGTTTATGCCAGATTGTCGACAGTTCAGAATCAATATCGTGCACGGTAATCAGCCGTACATGACTGAATTGGAATTCACCTTTCAATTCCGCTGTCAGCACTTGCCGTAATTCGCCAATGTCTTCACAATCCAGCAGTTTGCGGCACAACTGAGTATTAAATCGATAAATTCGTTCGTTGCGGGTTGCCATGGACATCAGCGTGGTGATCTCTTCTTCAAGCTGATTGACGCGGCTGCGCAACATCTCCTGGCGTTTTTCGACCAGTGACACAGTTCCCCGTTCACCATGTGGCAACACCATCGCCAACAGCAGTTCCGGGAAACGACTGAAAAAATCTGGGTTGTCGAGCAGATACTCACGGATAATCTGCTCATCAAATGGCGCATCCATACGCGCTTTTACTTCGGTTTCGGTTGCCACAGTTTCGGTCATAATTGTATTTGTCCGTCGTACACGTGTTCCGCCGGGCCTGTCATCCATAATGGTTTGCCTTCGCCTTCCCAGTTAATGGTCAGACTGCCGCCGGGAAGGTCAACCCGCACTATCTTGGCTAATTTGCCTTGTAATTGCCCAACTGCTGCCGCGGCACAAGCGCCACTGCCGCAAGCCAGCGTCTCAGCAGCGCCGCGCTCATAAACGCGCAATTTGATATGTCCTTCATTGACTATCTGCATAAAACCAACATTGACGCCTTTCGGGAAACGTTCATGGTTGGTCAGCAGCGCGCCAATTTGCGCCACATCCGTTGTCGCTACATCCGCCACCTCAATCACACAGTGAGGGTTCCCCATGGAGACAGCACCACACAGAAAGGTCTGGGCTTCCGTCTGCAACAGATAGGTTTTTTCTGCTTTTTTGGCCTTAAAAGGGATTTTACCAGGGTCGGTAATGGGCACCCCCATATTCACCGTCACAGTACCATCTCGCTCTAACCTCAGCGTCATCTTGCCAGCCGAGGTGCTGACACGGATCTTCTGCTTAATAGTCAAGCCTTTATTACGTACAAAGCGGGCGAAACAGCGAGCCCCATTACCACATTGTTCCACTTCGGTGCCATCGGCGTTAAAGATACGATAATGAAAATCGAGGTCGGGATCGTAGGGTGGCTCAACCAGCAACAACTGATCAAACCCCACACCAAAGTTACGATCTGCGAGACGGCGGATCTGTTCCGGCGAAAAAAACACATTCTGGGTGACGCCGTCAACGACCATAAAGTCGTTACCCAAGCCGTGCATTTTGGCGAACTGAATCAATCTTGCTCCTTTGTCGCCACTTGGCGCAAAAAAGGTCACTGGGAGTAGTTTACGGCAGCAGGTGTTCACCTTGCCAGAGTTGTGGCAGTTTTTCGCGTTCACGCACCACATAATGGCTACCGGCATCTACCATCACCTCAGCTGCACGCGGTCGAGTGTTGTAGTTAGACGACATCACAAAGCCATAAGCGCCGCTGGAGCGCACCGCTAACAAGTCCCCTTTGCGGATAGACAACTCTCGAGATTTACCTAAAAAGTCTCCGGTTTCACACACAGGTCCCACGACATCATATACCTTGGGAGCACTGCGATACTGCCGCACTGGAATAATCTTTTGCCAAGCACCATATAAGGCGGGGCGGATGAGATCATTCATGGCACCATCGACAATAGCAAAATTTTTCCCAGCATTTTCTTTTAGATACAACACTTGCGTGACAAAAATGCCAGCATTGGCGGCGATCGCTCGACCCGGTTCAAAGATCAGCTGCAAATCACGCCCTTGCAGTTTCTCCATCAAAGCGCTGGCATAGACATTAGGCATTGGGGGCGTTTCTTCGTCATAGGTCACCCCTAAACCACCGCCAACATCCAAATGGTGAATGTCGATGCCTTTGTCACTGAGCCGATCAATCAATGCCAAAACCCGATCCATGGCATCCAAAAATGGTCGCAATTCTGTCAGCTGTGAGCCAATATGACAGTCCACACCTTTGACCTGTAAATAAGGCAGTTCCATCGCCCGGGTAAATGCAGCTTCCGCATCATTCATGGCAATGCCGAACTTATTTTCCTTGAGACCGGTAGAAATATAAGGGTGCGTGCCAGCGTCTACATCGGGATTAATCCGCAGCGACACCGGTGCCATAGTGCTAAGTCCGGCAGCGACATCGTTCAACTGCTCCAACTCGGCCAATGACTCTACGTTGAAACAATAGATCCCCAGCTCCAGCGCCATTTTCATCTCGGCGGCAGTTTTACCAACACCAGAGAACACCACTTTCGCAGGATCGCCACCGGCAGCGACCACTCGCGCCAGTTCCCCACCCGAAACAATATCAAAACCGCTGCCCATACGCGCCAATAAGTTGAGCACAGCTAAGTTTGCATTGGCCTTGACCGCATAGCAGATAAGATGCGGATGTTCAGCCACAGCCGAATCAAAAGCATGCCAGTGTCGTTCCAGTGTGGCGCGAGAGTAGATATATAATGGTGTGCCATATTGTTTAGCTAATTCGGCCACACTGCAGTCTTCAGCAAACAGATGTTTCTCGCGAAAATTAAAGTAATCCATAATCCCTCACTTTGACTGTTGCGGGGTTGCTGGCTGCACCGGCTGCACCTGATTGGTTTCTTGTGCCGGACTCTTATAAAGAGGACCTTTCTGACCGCAGCCCGTCAATAATAGGCCAATGATGGTTAACGCGATAAACAGTCTCATTTCAATCAACATCTGTGCAGAGGATTTACAATAGTCTTATAATCGCATTCATCTTAATGAAAGCAAAGGACAGAAATTGCATGGCTATGACAGATAGCGAATATCATCAGCTTGCCGACAAAATGTTCGATTTAATTGAAACCGCGGTAGAGCACGCCATCGACAACGACGACGCCGATGTGGATGTCGATAACAGCGGCAATGTACTGCAACTGGAATTTCCTGATGGCTCCAAAATAGTGATTAACAAGCAAGAACCTTTGCATGAGCTTTGGGTTGCCACTCGTTTTGGGGGCTACCATTTCGGTTATGTTGAAGGTAAATGGCTGGACGGTCGCAACGGCGGGGAGTTTTTGCCTTTTGTACAGCAAGCCATTGCCAAGCAAGGCGGTTTGCAACTGCAATTTTAATGGCTGCTAACGGGCTTGGCAGTCAGAACTCAGACTGCCCAGTGCCGGATGCCAGACCAAAGGGGACAGCAGTAATTTTGTGATCTTCAAGCACCAGCATAAAAAACTGCGGGAAGTTGAAACGATCGCGCATATTCTGAGTATCGCCAAAAGCATAATGACGGGTTAGTTGTGCCACGAGATCGCTAACATTGGCCCCCGCTTGCACGTAATGACTCAGTTGATTGCGCTCATCCAACACGTAAACATCCAGGGCATTATCACCCTGTTGTAAAAAATATTGCAGTATGCCTTTTACCGCAAAATCGCGGATCACTTGTGGTACATTTACACTGGCTTTACCATTCACCAGAGTGTCCGGTGGTTGCTGTAATTCGCCACGCACCATCTGTTCATACAGCGATTTCACATCTGAAAGATCGCGGTAACTCATCCCCTTCGCATCGAAAAATAGGCCATAACGCTTGTCACGTAGTTGCAGTGGTTGCACCAATGTCCGTGTCGCCTGAGCATCCCGGATCAATCGATAAACCTGCTTCATCAAACGACACAAGCAATGTTCTAGTTGCGGTTGCACTTTTTTAGACGCACTCACCACATCAAGTTCAACCTTATCGGTGCCGCGTTTTAGTCCGGGTGCCACATAGCTTATCAACTGTAATAACGCCTGTTCCCCCTGAAAGCTATGACAATGCCATTCCCCCCAAGAATTGAGGCTGATAAGGTGAATACTGCCCAACAGACAAAATTGCTGCTGCCCCACAGATAACAGATTGCTGCCGAGCAGATCCAACATAATTCCTTGTCCAGACCAATCAGCCGTTGGGTCATAGTCAAGATTAAGCAGCAAGAGCAACTTGCGGTAATGCCATGGCTGGCACAGATCCATTTTGGAAACCCGCCAGTGACGATTAGCAAGGTGAGGTAACAATCGCCGAGCGGTCCTACGTAGTCGCCGTCCTCTAGCGCTGCTGCGGCCATATTCATGCCAGCGAGTGTGTGTATCACACACACCATTCAAGCACGCCCATGCCATTAACGAGGCAGTATTGGACGCTTTATAGACGGCAACCTCGCCGAAAAACTGCCGAGGATCTGGGGGTAATCGATACAGATAACTTTTTTTGGGCGCCTGTCCACTGCGGACAACTGTCAGATGTTTTTCCGCTAAGTGCTGACTCCAAAGTGGGTTAAGCCGCAGGATCTGCTGTTCATTATCACTGAAATAGGTGTGTAATTTACGGGTCAATAATCCCAGATCTTCAATTTTGAAATGCTCGCTTAAGCTGTGGATGGAAGCAAAGCGTAGCAGCGTCTGATAGCTGACTAACATCAGTTCATTGAGCTGAGCATTGAACCACTGCAGCTCACCACTATGCCAGTTGTCGCAGTTATCCAATGTCACCACCAGACTGTAAGGCCACTCCCAGTCAAGCACCATTTTGCGCAGTTGTTGATAACGCCAGTCTTGAGATTGCCGCTGATCGCTAAGGCGGATGCCACATTTCAGATACAGGCAGCGGCGAGCAATTTCCAATCGGCGGCTATCGCCAACACGCACCAGATATTGTTCGATAAACTGATAGAGTAACAAGTAGGGATCATTATCAATGGTGAAATCACCTGCCAACGTTTTTTGCCAGATAGAGTCGGTGATTAATCGGCTACCCGGATAGTCACTGGCGTAAGCTTCAAGCAACAGCACTTTTAGCAACGCTTTGTGCGGTTTTTCTAGGCCTTTATATAGCTGCCATAAAGAGGCACCGAAATACTCATTCGCCGGTAAGCGGTGGACATCCCCGAAAAACAAATACTGAGCTTGCGCTTGCGCCCCTGGCCACCAAGCAACGGTTTTTCCCGCTAAACGAATGTGGCTGCGGTAAAACTCCTCCAACAACAGCCAGTGTTGTGCCGTGCCACTGTGCTCATGTCCCAGCACTTCCCATTCATTCTGGATGCGTTCTTGGTAGTCGCGGCTGAACTGGGTCGGATGCACTAAGTAGAAGTTCACCTCAAAATCAAAACCGCCAAACCAATTGGTCAGCATGCGGCTCTTCTGCTGCAAACGCTCTACCGCCGGCGACTCAAGATCACTGTTATAAACCAGCCATACGTCCACATCACTTTTAGGGTGCTGGCCGAAACTGGCGGTACTGCCCATGACGTACACCCCCTCCAACAAGGGCGTTTGTGGCACTTCGGCAGGTATCGGCTCCAGCTTGAATACATCCAGCGCGTCAAGCAGGCCGGGAGTCATCTGGAAATCAGTCACACCATAGGGCGTTGCTTCACCGTTGTAACCAGGCAACGACTGATGGTGGTGATGTAGCAGATAAGGGATTAGCGTAAACAAGTGCTTTTGCAACGGAGAAAACAACGCATGCGCCCGAGCCAGCCGCACGCGATTAAGACGCTCGGCAATATCGGCTTGTTGCTGAGAGATGTCGATCATCCGGACCATTATTTTTCCCTAGGCGTAATGGGGAAACATGCTAACATTTTTCACATAATGCGCAAACAATGAGACAGAGATCACATATTACACCAATAAATAACCGGTTTGATTTCAAAGATTGAGCAATGACGCGTGCCATTATTTTTTTGGCAATGTTAGCATTGCCGCATTTAAACTCTGTGACGGAAATATTCGGGCATGTCTGAAAATTGTATTCGCATTGCAACACGCAAAAGTCCGCTGGCTATGTGGCAGGCTGAGTTTGTAAAAGCTGAGCTAGAAAGGATCCACCCAGGATTGCTGGTTGAATTGTTACCTATGAGCACTAAAGGTGACGTGATCCTTGATACCCCGCTGGCAAAAGTCGGTGGTAAAGGGCTGTTTGTTAAAGAGCTGGAAGTTGCCATGCTTGAAGGACAGGCAGATATCGCAGTTCACTCGATGAAAGATGTGCCAGTAGAGTTCCCAGAAGGGTTAGGACTGGAAGTCATCTGCAAACGTGAAGATCCTCGCGATGCATTTGTTTCTAACAAATATCAACATATTGAAGAACTGCCGCAAGGCGCTGTCGTAGGCACTTCCAGTCTGCGCCGTCAATGTCAACTGCGTGAGCGTCGCCCAGATCTGATCATCAAAGATTTACGTGGTAACGTTGGCACCCGACTCAGCAAGCTGGATGCTGGTGATTATGATGCCATCATTCTTGCAGCGGCCGGACTTATCCGCCTTGAACTGAAAGAACGCATCGCCAGCTTTATCCCTGCTGAAGATTCATTACCTGCCAACGGACAAGGTGCCGTGGGTATTGAATGCCGCACGGATGATGAACGGGTAAAAGCCTTGTTGGCACCGTTGGAACATAAAGAAACCCGATATCGAGTACTGGCGGAGCGCGCCATGAATACCCGTCTAGAAGGCGGTTGCCAGGTTCCGATCGGTGCTTATGCTGAAATTGACGGTGACGATATGCTGTTGCGTGGACTGGTGGGTAATCCCGACGGTTCGCAGGTAATCCGTGGCGAAGTAAAAGGTCATAAACTGGACGCCGTTGCCTTAGGTAATAGCCTAGCTGAAGAGCTGCTCAGCAAAGGGGCCAAAACCATCCTTGATGCGGTATACGGCAATAACTGAGATCACGCATGAAAGTGCTGCTCACACGTCCACAAGGACGTAACCAGTCGATGGAAGATGCCCTGCGCCAGCGGGGTATCGCATTCATGACTACTCCACTGTTGGCGGTAGAGCCGCTCCACGATGCGCAAGGGCTAACCTACTTCCGCAACGCCGAGATTGTCATTTTTATCAGCACTAACGCCGTTGAATTTGCTAATCAGTTGGTAGGCGACTGGCCAACAGCGAAGCATTATCTTGCGGTCGGAGATGCCACTTGTCAGGCACTCAATGATTTGGGTGTTGAGGTGCAGTCCGCCCCCGCTGAACTGCAGCAGACCGAAGGGCTGCTAACATTGCCATTGTTGCAGCCCGAACAGGTAAAGCAACGCAACATCTTGATCATCAGGGGGCAAGGAGGACGCGAGGATTTAGGCGATACTCTCAGCCAACGTGGCGCCCAGCTAAGCTATTGGGAAGTCTACCGCCGCGTCTGCCCTACTTATGATGTACAGCAACTGCTGCAAAGCTGGCAAAAATTCGGTATTGATACCATTCTGCTCACCAGCGGCGATATACTAAAGAATCTGTTGAAACTGCTGCCAAAAGAGTATTTTCCTTGGCTGCAGGCATGTCATATCATAGTTCCCAGTATCCGGGTAGAACGTCAGGCGCTGGCGGCAGGGTTATCCCATGTCACCAATGCTTGTGCTGCGAATAGTCAAGCCATGCTCAACGCATTGGCACTGTAACACAGCCTGCCTGCCCATTATTGTTCAAGGACTGTTTTTATGGACAACGAAAAGCCACAGGACGAGAAGAATTTGCCCGTCCCCTCAGATTTACCACAGCCCGAGACAGAAGAAACTACCAATATTCCGCCTAAGCTTGCTACCGCACCACAGCGGTCAGGGAGTTCGCTAACGCTACGCCTGCTGCTGTTATTTACACTGTTATTGGCGCTGTTGGCCTGCACAGCTAGTGGTTATCTGTACTGGCAATTGCAACGCCAGTCGCAACTGCTGACTGATACCAGCGTTTCCATGCAACAAGCATTGCAGACTCCAACACAAGAGATCCACAAACTAAGTGCGCAGTTACAGCAAGCAGAACAGAAGGATAGTACGCAACAGGCCACTATTGAGCAGCTACAGCAAAACCAGGTACAGCTCCAGGACAAGATAGCAACATTGGCGCAGCGCCATCCCAACCATTGGCTCGCAGCTGAAGCTGAGTATCTGGTACGAATAGCTGGTCGTAAATTGTGGCTGGAAAAAGACCCACAAACTGCCGCGGGGTTACTGCAGGCCGCCGACGAACGTATCGCCGCAATGCAGGAACCCTCGCTGACACCACTGCGCAAAGCATTGGCACAAGATATCGCCAAGGTACAAGAGATCAAGAATGTCGACATTGCCGGGACCATATTCACACTGGATGGCATTATCGGCAAGCTGGATAAAATGCCGCTACATCAGTTAGGTGAAGCGGAGCAGGCACCCGTGGATGACAATCAGCCAATGTCTGCGTCAGTCGCAGATTGGAAAACGAATCTAGCTAAAACCTGGAAGGCGTTAACCGAAGACTTCTTTACAATCCGCAAAATCAATACTGATATTACCCCACTGTTATCGCCTAAACAGGAATGGTATCTGGAAGAGAATATCCGCAATAAATTGCTGCAGGCACAACTGGCGCTGTACCAATACAATGCGTTGAATTACCGCCAGTCCATCACCATGGCACGCAAGTGGATCCAACAATATTATGATTTAGCGGATGAGCACACACAGGAAGTGTTACAAGCACTGGATGCTCTAGCGAACTTAACACTTGATCCTATTAACGTGCAGCAATTCCAAGCCAGCGCTCAGCTAAAGCAATTAGTCACCTATGGTCGGTTGATACCAGCAACGGAGGCTGAACAATGATCAGAGCATTGGTTTACCTGCTGATTATTCTGGCAGGTTTATGCCTTAGCCCTTTTATTGTTGGTAAGAGTGGCTATGTGTATATCGCATTTCTCGACTGGCAATTAGAAACCACTGTTGCCTTTGCTGTCATTGCTATGGTGGTGTTTTACGGGGTATTGCAGTTATTAGAATGGCTCTTGGTTGGCCTGCTGCATATTATTCTCAGCAGCCGTTATCTGCCGCAGCGCTGGCGCCGTAATGCCGCTCGCAAACACACCTTGGTGGGCGCGCTGGCATTAGCAGAAGAAGACTGGCCAGCAGCGGAGCGTGCTATGCGTAAAGGCGCCGAGCAGGGAGAGATCCCTGCACTCAATTATTTAGCCGCAGCCCGAGCAGCACAATACCAGCAAAAGATAGAAGCCAGAGATGCCTATCTGGAGAAAGCTGCCACATTACCAATGGCCGCTACCGCAGTCACCACAACCCGTATCCGCTACTTTCTGCGTCAAGGCGAAGTCACCGCGGCGCGAGAGTTGCTGGATAAACTGCAACCCAACAGTAAGAGCAAAGTTCCAGTACTTAAACTTGCAACGGAACTGTACCGTCTGCAACAAGATTGGCAATCGCTGAAATTACTCCTTCCTGCACTGGCAAAACGTAAAGTGCTTAGCGATGATGAATGGCAGCAGTTGAGCATTGCGGTGAATGTTGAGCTGTTACGCCAAGCCGCGAACATCAGTGAACAAGAGTTAGAAAAGTGTTGGCAGTGGCTTAGTCGGGCAGAAAGAAATGAGGATGCTAATCTTGCGGCCTATGCTAACGGACTCAATCAACACGGTAAACATGACGAAGCAATCAAGTTACTCAGCAAGCAGCTAAAAAAAGAGGCATCTGCTCCGGTCTTTGAGGCCACAGCAGATATCTGGCAAACCGAAGATGCAGACCTGATGACATTGCTACAAAAACTGCAGCCTAAACTGGAAAACCATGCAGACTATCAACTCTGTATGGCCAGAATATATGAAAGAGCCCGTGATTTTGCCGCAGCTAAAGAAGCTTGGCAGATGCTATGTAAGCTGTTACCTAAAGCGCAATACTGGCGCTCACTCGCGGCGTTGCAGGAACAGTTAGGCGACAATGGTGGTGCGTTAGCTAGTTACAAACAAGCCGTCAAAAATCTGTAACTAATCATTGTCTTAACCTTCAAAAAAAGCCGCTATAAAAATAGCGGCTTTTTCTTATGCCGAAACACTCGTATTCCTTTTTTCCTCTCTTGTAACAGACAATGTTAATACCTGTTTTCATAAATATCTAATT
>NZ_JAFNJD010000040.1:0-43036 GCF_017368415.1 Shewanella sp. 4t3-1-2LB | reverse complement strand
TCTTAATGGTTCTATTTACGTTGATAAAACGTTTGTTATGTGATTTTATTTGCAGTGGAATTTGCATGATGTTCTTAAATGTGATCATTATGTTTACATAAATTGCGGCTAAAAAGCTGACAATTATAAAATTGAAAAGTCCAAGGGAGAATAGTATGAATAACAAAGGTTTCCTTGCAAAATCGATAAGATATGCATTATTGGGAAGTGTGGTAACGGGTGTTTTTGCAAGTGGTTTTGCTATCGCTGCAGAAGAAGCAAAAAAAACTGATAAGGACGAAAATGCCAAGGTTGAACGCATTGAAGTTACAGGTTCTCGCATTAAACAAGTTGATATGGAATCAGCTTCTCCTGTAACGGTTATCACTGCTGCTGATATTAAAGTTACAGGCGAAACCTCGGTGGCTGACGTACTAAATAACACTAGCGCCAATAGTTTTGGTTCTTGGCGCGGGATGTCTGGCTATGGCGCAGGCGCGAGCGCTACCAGTGATATCAATTTGCGTGGATTAGGGGCTCAAGCGACTCTAGTGCTTTTGGATGGGCGTCGCATGCCTGGTACCTCTTCCAGCTCTGGCACAGTTGCTGATACTTCCACTATCCCTATGGCCATTGTAGAACGCATCGAAATTTTGCGTGATGGAGCATCAGCTGTTTATGGCTCGGATGCAGTTGCTGGGGTAATTAATATTATCACTAAAAAAGATTTTGATGGCGTCGAGCTTAACTACGATGGTGAAGTTCCTAAAGTTGAAGGTGGTAATTCTAACCGTTTTTCCATTGCAACTGGTTTTACAACTGATCGAGGCAATATCAATGTGACTTTTGAACACTATGATACTCAGGCTGTATTCGACCGCGACATATGGAAGGTAAATGACCCAGATTATTATGGGTTTAGCTCTTTCAGTTCAGTGCCAAATGGTTATTACAATACCGGTAATTTAGATGAAGATGGCGACCCAATTTACTCCTTTTACAGCAATTCCGATATGTGTGGTCAAACAGAAAATGTTGTAGATAGTACAGATGGCGTAAATAATGGTCGTTGTTTATATAGTTACGGTCAAGTTACCAAACTATTTGGTGATGTTAATAAAAACAACCTGCTTTCTAATTTTAACTATAAGTTAGCAGATGATCTGACCTTACGTGGACGTTTGATGGCCAGTACTTCTGAAACCCAGGCCCGTTATGCGGGTACTCCTGTCTCCACTAATTATCCAGTGATGGCAGCAGATAATCCAAACAATCCAACTGGTAAAGATATGACGTTGTATATGCGTTCTGTACAGATCGGTGAGCGTGATTCAAGTATTGAAAATACATCAATTGATGCTTTGCTAGGATTACAAGGTTATATTGATGTTGGTAATGGCATTGACTGGGAAGTTAATGCACAACATACACGTTCGAAAACCAATGAATTTAGTTACAATCTGATCAACGACAATATTATTCAGTCGCTGATTGATACTGGTGATTACGATATCTTCAATACTACGGGCATGAGTTATACTGATTGGAATGCGCAGATGGAAGATCTGTATTACCAAGCGTCTCATACTGGTGCATATGAAGGTAAGTTTATCAGCTCACAGATTGATGGGCTTGTATCCACAACACTTGTCACTTCTGGTGATTTCTCCCTGGCTGGTGTAGTTGGTTCTGAGTATGAAAAAATCAAGTATGTGCAGAAGAGTGATCCAGAATCGGCGCAGGGCATTATTTCTGGAGGATCTGGTGGTGATGACGTAGATGCAACGCGTGACCGCACCTCCGTGTATGTTGAGTTACAAGCTAACCTTCCATATAACATAGATCTGTCAGCAGCTGCGCGTTATGAAAAGTATGAGCAGGAAGGGAATATCGCCTCTGGTCATGCATCTTCGACCTTTGATGACTTAGTACCTAAATTGTCTGCCAGCTGGCGGCCAATAGATGATTTGCTAGTTCGAGCTAGCTGGGGTAAATCTTTCCGTGCCCCTAATATGGGTGAAATGTTTTCTGGTGAAGCGCTGAGTTTTGAAAGCACTTATGATACGGTTTATTGTTCCGACAATACGGATGCCAACTATTGTCGTTCTGGTCAACAGCATAAAACTCTCTACGGTGGTAACCCAGATCTGAAAGCAGAAGAAGGTGAATCAGCAACAGTAGGTTTTGTATGGAACATTCTGGACAACCTGAGTTTAGAAACATCTTATTACCACATTACATATGACAACAAAATTGAGGTTGTTGATGTAGCTGATTTGGTTCGCGAAGAAGTTGAAAACGGCGGGTCTCCATATATTGTTCGTGGTGACGATGGAAAGATTGAGACCATTCACTCTCAGTACCGTAACCTGTCAGGTGTGAAGACCAGTGGTATCGATTTAGTCTCACGTTACAAACTCGAAACAGGCGTGGGCGACTTCGGTTTCAAACTGGAAGCTTCGAAGATCTTTGAATACAAGCAACAGAATGAAGCCGGTGCCGAATACTTCGATTATTCTGGGCTGCAAGATTACCCAGAACTTCGTGGTAATATATCGGTAGACTGGAATTATGATAACTGGAGTGCTGCGTGGACAACTTATTATATTAGTTCACAGAATTCTGGTAATGAAGAATATGGCGTTGACTATCTGAAGGATATCCCTTCATATGTTAAGCATAACGTGCAGGTCAGTTATACACATCCATGGAATGGTAGCATTACACTTGGTGTTAATAACTTGTTTGATAAAGAAGCACCAAACTGGTACAACGATGGGTATGATTTCCGTGATGCTAATACTGGACTATATGACGTACTTGGCAGGACTCTTTATGTAACTGTTAATCAGAAGTTCTAGTCATTTTATTGGTTGTTTTAAGGTTAAGTCCTCGGCTTTGCCGGGGACTGTTTCTGAGCTTGATAAACATCCACTGTAGATAAAACATGCAATTAGTGATCTATGTCAGGAATAGAGCCTCGTACGGACATTTGTATTTTTAAGGGTTCTATAGGAGTATTTATGGTAGGTAAAATATTAATGGGGACTTGTGCTGCGGTTATACTGAGCGCTTGCACTTCGACAACAAAAGCTACAAAAGATGAACAAGCAAAAAGTGCGGCTAATGGATATCGTTGCGAAACCGTTACTGTTACTGGGTCAAGAATGCCCCAAAGGCGTTGCACCACTGAACAAGAACGTGAACAAGAGAAACGTGAAGCTGAAGCATTGATGCGTCAAAATAGGGTTCTTACGAAAGAGAATTAAGATTAGGAAGGATGTTTTCTAGCATGCATGCGAGGGCGTTCAAAAGTCTGTGTCAGCTAATTAGAGCTAGATAAGACGGAGGGGGTTCAATATTCCGTGTCAGATATAGTCAGAACTAATACACCAATCACAGTTCGATATGAGCGTCTAAGCGCCCCTCGAAGTGTATCGACAACTGTGACATTGTTAGATTACTGTCCGGTGAATAACTCATTGCCCAGCCTATTGGCTTGCGGGCAAACAGGTCGAGTACCACAGCCAGATAAGCCCAGCGGTTGCCCGTCCAGATGAAACTGACATCACCACACCAGACCTGATCCGGCGTTGTAACGGCGAACTGCCTGTCGAGCAAGTTTGGAATAGCAACGTGCTCCTGCGTTGCTTTCCTGTAAGTATGTTTTGGCAACTGACAGCTGAATAAACTCAGCGCTTTCATCAATTTTCCTGCACGGTATCGGCTCAGCGTAATGTCGTGGGACTCGTCGTTCGTGATAATGTCTGAGAGGGTTCTGGCCCCGGCAGAACCGCCACTCTGTCGATACGCTTCACGTACTAAGCTACGCAGCCGGATAGCTTCCGTCGATGGTCGCTTATCGCGCTGCTGCCAGTATTTAAAGGTGCTACGGTGGACATCCAGTACCGCACACAGATGATTAACCGAATAACGGTGCTTATTTATTGCTCTGACTCAGCTTCTCGATTAACGAGAGTGTTTCATGGAGTCCGACATCAACAGAGCAGAAGCCTTTTTTAAAATTTCCTTTTCTAATTCAAGGCGTTCAATTTGCTTTTTCAGTTCACGAATTTCGCGTTGCTCAGGCGTCATGGGTGAGGCCTGAGGTGTTTTCCCCGCACGCTCTTCTCGCAATTGTTTAACCCATTTACCCAGCGTTGAATAACCAACGCCCATCGCTTCAGCGGCTACTCTATTCGTATAACCTTGGTCAACTACCAGTTGTGCTGTTTCCAGTCTGAATTCAGGGCTGAAATTCGGGCCACTCCATTAAATTTAGGGTTAAATTTTTACTGTTTTTTCGCCTCTCCATTAGTTGACACCGGTCAACATTTTATGAAATGATTCCTGCGGGTCTATGCCTTATATAAGGTATAGAAAGGGAAGAAAAATCTAACAATCACAAGAGAAAGATGTACTTATGGGCGGTAAAAGCTGAGTAAAAAGCAAAAAACGTCGATAAGTTGACCTGTTTATTCACTTCAAATTGGTTGGGAACTATGTCCAAGGTAAGCAATAGAACCAAAATCGCTTCTGCGCTTGTTGGCGCGCTGGCATTAGCCAGCAGCAACTTAGTTGTTGCCGATCCTCTTGCTGATGCCCAAAAAGCAGCTAGTCAGATCCATGCTGATGCTGCGGCGTCTCAGAAGAAGATCGATAAGTACTTTGATCAGGCTCAGGATATGCTTTTTGAATATTCTAACGTAGCAGATCAAAGAGAATCGCTGAAAGCCTATAATGATTATTTGGCAACGCTGGTTGCCGATCAGGAAAGAACCATGAAGGGCATTCAGGACGACATCAACGGCGTAGATAAGCTGCGTCAGGGTGTTGTGCCTTTGATGTTCAAGATGGTAACTGCACTGGAAAAATTCGTAGCGCTGGATCTTCCTTTCAGAAGTGAAGATCGTCATGAGCGTGTAGAAAACCTCAAAAACCTGCTGAATAGCGCCGATGTTACTCTCGCAGAAAAATTCCGTATGATCTTGGATGCGTATAGCATCGAGCGTGATTATGGCAATTTTGTTGACGTTGAAACCGGTAAGCTAAATCTGGATGGTAAAGAAGTGCTGGTTGACTTCTTCCGCTTGGGTCGCGTTGCTCTGTATGCACAGAGTTTGGACCAGAAGACTGCCTGGATGTACAACACTGAAACTAAGGGTTGGGATAAGCTGGACGACGGCTATCTGCGTGACATCACCAAAGGCATTCGTATTGCTCGTAAGCAAGGGGCAATGGATCTGTTCGCGTTACCTATTCCAGCTGCGGAGGCTGCTAAATAATGAAGAAGTTAATCACTACAGCGCTAGTTGCTGCAAGTTTCTCTTTGGTCTCTGGAATGGTTAGCGCTGCTGACGCTCCAAAAACCATTGATCAGTTATTGCAACAAATCAAAACTGAACGTGCCGATCAGGGTAAGATTAACGCGAAACGCGAAGCTGAGTTTCAGGCTGAACGTGGTGACAAAGCTGCTTTGTTACAGCGTGAAAAGAACGCTTTAGCTGCCGAAAAGAAACGTGGCGAAGATCTGAATAAACAATTTAGCGACAACGAACATAAAATCGCCCAGTTAGAAGACGACCTGAAAACTGCTCAGGGTGACCTTGGTGAAATGTTTGGGGTGGTTAAAGGTGAAGCTGGTGATTTTGCCGGTAAGCTGATCAACTCTAACGTCAGTGCTCAATATCCAGGCCGTGACAAGTTCATCGCTGATTTAGGTGCTCGTAAACAGCTGCCAAAAATTGAAGAGCTGGAAAAGTTCTGGGAAGAAGAACTGTTTGAAATGAACCAGAGCGGTAAAGTGGTGAAGTTTGATGGTTCTGTGACTGATATTGATGGTAACGTTCAGACAACCTCTATCACGCGTATTGGTGCTTTCAACTTACTGGCTAACGGCAAGTATGTGGTATGGAACCCTAACCTGAACCTGATTCAGGAACTGTCTCAGCAGCCTGAAGGTTATATGGTTAGCGCTGCCGCTGACTTTGAAAAGGCGACTTCTGGCACTGCAAAGGTCTATATTGATCCGGGTCGTGGTGCTCTGTTGAACATCTTCACTCAGAAAGCCAGCCTTGAAGACCGCATTGAGTCTGCAGGTATTATCGGTTACATCATCATGGCGGTATTGGCTTTAGGTCTGGTGATCGCGATTGAACGTATGATTACTCTGTCAGTTGTTGCTGCCAAAGTTAAATCTCAGGCTAAGCACATTGACAAACCTGGTAATAACCCATTGGGTCGTGTCCTGAAAGTTTACTTCGATAATAAAGATATCGATGTTGAAACTCTGGAGTTGAAACTTGACGAAGCAATTCTGAAAGAAACTCCGGCGTTAGAAGCGCGTATCTCTATCCTGAAAGTGATGGCAGCGATTGCACCAATGTTAGGTCTGCTGGGTACCGTAACAGGTATGATTGCTACCTTCCAGTCAATCCAGCTGTTCGGTACTGGTGATCCAAAACTGATGGCGGGTGGTATCTCTATGGCTCTGGTAACGACAGTTCAGGGTCTGATTGCTGCGTTGCCGCTGATGCTGGCTCATGCTTTGTGCGTAACTCGTAGTAAATCCGTTGTTCAGATTATTGAAGAACAGAGTGCTGGTCTGATCGCGATGCATGCTGAGAAGAGGGCTGACTAATGATGCTATACCTGATGGACGTTTGGGCAACCGTCAGGGGCTTCATGGCCGCCGGGGGAAATATCCTTTGGCTGGTAGCGCTTGTGCTGTTCCTTATGTGGGCATTGATGCTTGAACGTTATTGGTACGTCAATTGGGTCGCACCGAAAGTTCATAAGCAGATCATAGCCTCATGGAATGCCAGAGAGGACAGACATTCTTGGTATGCACACCGCATCCGTGAGGCCTGGGTGTCCCAGGCAACTCAAGAGATTAGAGCTCGTATGCTGATCATTAATACCCTAGTAGCTATCTGCCCGATGATCGGGTTGTTAGGTACGGTAACAGGGATGGTGTCAGTGTTCGATGTGATGGCAGTTCAAGGGACGAGTAATGCTCGTCTAATGGCTGCGGGTATTTCATTAGCAACCATGCCAACTATGGCGGGAATGGTGGCAGCATTGTCAGGTGTGTTTTTTAGCACGCGTCTCGATGCCAAGATGAAGATCCGCATGGAAAAGTTAAAAGACAGACTGCCTCAGCACTAGAGAGAGATTTAACATGGCACGTAAGAAGCATTCCAGTATAGACGAGGAAGCGCAGATCGATATGACCCCGATGCTCGACATCGTGTTCATTATGTTGATCTTCTTCATCGTAACTACGTCGTTTGTGAAGCCATCAGGTTTGGACTACAACAAACCTCAGGCGGCACATGCGACTTCTAAACCATCGGCTAACATCTTTATCGGCGTCAGTAAAACTGGTGTGATTATGATGGAAAACCGTCAGGTTGATATTGAACGGGTGTCAGCAAACGTTGAACGTATGCTGGCTGAGGCTCCTGAAGCCGCAGTGCTGATCCAAGCTGACAAAGAAGCCAAACATGGTTTGGTGGTTCGTGTTATGGATCAGGTTAAAGCTGCTGGTGTAGACAAGATCTCGGTATCTGCGGGGAAAGACTGATATGTTTAGAGCACTAGTATCTATCATTATTGGTGCTGCTGTTACATTTGGTCTGTTTTGGTTTATGGCTACTCTGGTTGGTGGCGGCGCAAAACGTGCCGACACCTCCGCTGACTCGCCGGTCATTGAGATCACAATGGATAAGCAGGACTCCCAGGCGCAGAAGAAGGTCAGAGAAACCCCTAAACCACCACCACCACCAGAGCAACCGCCTCAGATGGATGAAACTCCACCTGATGACTCCTCCAATATTGATACTTCTATGAGTTTCAGTTTTGGCGCTGTTGCATCAGGTCCGGCTAGCACCGGATTTAAGCTGGGCAATATGATGACTCGTGATGGCGATGCGACTCCTATCGTTCGTATCGAACCACAGTATCCGATTGCTGCAGCACGTGACGGTAAAGAAGGTTGGGTGCAGCTGAGTTTCACGATTACTGAAACCGGTAGCGTTGATGACGTAGAAGTTATTGACGCCGATCCTAAGCGTATCTTCGATCGTGAAGCGATCCGGGCGCTGAGGAAGTGGAAATACAAACCAAAGATTGTTGACGGCAAGCCCCAGAGACAGCCTGGTCAGAAAGTTCAGTTGGACTTTAAGCTGAATAAGGGAGGCAACTAAGATGCATAAAGTGACAAAACTTGCTGCAGCTTTAGTGTTGACTTTTTCAGGCAGCATAGTGATGAATACCGCAGTTGCGGCCGAGAAGTGTCCTATTGACCTTCGTCAGTCAAAAGCTGTGGGGGAATCATCTGCGCGTAAGGTTCAGAAGGCTTTTGAAGCATATCAGGCTGGTAAGTTGGATGATGCTATTGCAACATTGCTGGAAGCTGACCCACGTGGCGAGTTTGATAAAGCTTATGTCGACCGTATGCTGGGTAACTTCTACGCAGAAAAGGGCCAGATGGATAAAGCCATCAAGTACCTGAAAGTTGCAGTAGATGCTGATGTGTTGGGCGGTGTAGACCACGCTGCGACCTTGCGGCTTTATTCTGACCTGTTGTTGCAGGAGAAAAAGTACAAGGAAGCCATCACCTACTATCGTAAGTGGATGAATTTCACCTGTAAGAAAGATGCGATTGTCTATCGTCGTATGGCGATTGCTTACACAGAAATGCAGCAATGGGATAATGCGTTAAAGACCGTAAATGAAGGGATATCTGTTATGGATAAACCGGATAAAGGTCTGTATCAGCTGAAATTCCAATCACTGTTCAACCTGAAAAAATACAAAGATGCTGTTGGTGTGTTAGAGGTGATGGTACCGCTGTTCCCTGACGATAAACGTCTGTGGGTACAGTTGGCGCAGCTCTATCTGTTGACAGAAGACTATGACCGTTCTCTGGCTACCTATGAAATCGCCTATGAAGGTGGTTTCTTAGAAAAATCAGACAACATCGTTCGTTTATGTCAGCTGTTGGCTTCTAAAGGGTCACCATATCGTGGTGCAACAATCCTTGAGAAGCATATCAAGAGTGGCGTAGTGCCTAAAGATGAGAAAAACCTTAGCATGCTGGCAGGTTTCTTCCATCAGGCTAAAGATCTGAAGGATGCGGCTAGCTATTATGGTCAAGCCGCGTCTATGAGCACAGGTGGAACCCTTTATCTGAAACAGGGACGTTTGTTGTCTCTGGATCAGAAATATAAAGAGTCTATCCCAGTGTTTGAACAGGCTCTGAAGGCCGGCTTGGATAATCCAGGTGAAGCTCAGTATGAATTGATGTTGGCGTATTTGAATCTGAAGCAATACAAGGAAGCATATCGTTATGCGGAATTGGCTGCCAAAGATAAGAAGACCGCAAAAAGTGCAACCAACTATATCGCCTATATCAAAGATAAGGCGCGTATTCATAAGGTTTCGCTGTAAATTGAAAAGCCCCGTAAGGGGCTTTTTTATGCGCATTAATTCCCAGTGATATACAGCACATCGTTGTTGGTTCTATCATTTTTCATGCAGCGGCTTTCCGCTTCAATAAATAACAACTCCGGCTTTATGTCAGTATTTGGCAGACATAGACAAGCGGCAATTCTGTAGTCCAATCCAATACCATGATGTTGTTTGTATTCGGCTGAAAACTCTCGCAGCTGGAGGTTTATTCTTTCGAGAACGGTGCGAGTACCTGCCTCATCGGTATTAAATAGGCCAACGGCAAAAAGTTGTTGATTCAGCCTGGCGAGTAAGTCGGTGGCTCTTAATAAAGATGCTTGAACTCTGCCAGTGAAAAAATCGAGTAAATGCGGCTGATTAATCATCCCGGGCAATAACGGCGACAAATATAGCAACGCCAAGCTTTGCTGTTCACGTAAATGTCGATACCATTCGCGATGAAAAACTTCCATGAAATAGGTTTGGTTATATACGCCGGTTTCAGGATCACGAAAGCCTGAATTGCTAAATGAATAGATCATGGAGCCCCGCCCATAGTTTGGTGTTTTCAAAGTATAGTGGAGCTTTTGCGACGAAGTGTCGTCTTGGAGAATTATCATAATGAACAAAGGGTTTAAGTTGGCTGTGGTAGGTTTTGCGGCGTTAGTCAGCACAGCATGTAACGAGCGGACAAATTCGGCAGCGGTTGCTCCATTGGCAACAGCAATACAAGCTCAAACGGTAGACAAGCAATATCTGGATATTGTCGATCAATATTTCAAAGCGTACCTGAAGCTGGAACCTCTTTACGCAACTTTTGCTGGTGTTAACGACTATAACGCTGAGTTTGGCGGTGATCTTACCGAACAATATTTGCAGGACAGTCATCAGCTTAATAGTCGGTATTTGGCGCTAGTGACGGCGTTGGATAGAAACAAATTATCGCCACAGTTGCAACTCAGTTATGACATGTTCATCTATGATCGGCAGATGGCTTTAGCAGGAGAAACGTTTCCCAGTTATCTGATGCCTATTAGCCAATTTTACAGCACTGTTATCACTATGGTGCAGCTCGGCAGTGGTGAGAGCGCTCAACCATTTAAAACTTCGACAGATTATGCAAATTGGCATCATCGGGTCACCGGGTTTGTACATTGGATGACATTGGCGCAACAGCGAATGAACGAGGGCATTAGCGCCCGGGTGGTGCTGCCCAAAGTGTTGGTGGAACGCATTATTCCACAATTGGACGCCCAACTTGTCGCTGCACCGGAAGATAGTATCTTCTTTGCTCCCGTAAAACATCTGCCAGCGCAGTTGTCAGATGTAGAGCGTACTAAAATCACGGCAGAATACCGTAATATGATTGTCGCCGAGTTATTGCCGGCATTTAAATCACTGCGTGATTACTTTCAGAACACCTATTTACCAGCCGCCAGAGACTCAGCTGGATTTTGGGATCTGCCCGATGGCAAAGCCTGGTATCAATACTTAGCCAATTATCACACCACGACCACCATGCCCGTTGAGCAGATCCATGCAATAGGTCTGCAAGAAGTGGCGCGTATCCGCCAAGAAATGGATAAAGTACGTCAGCAAGTAGGGTTCCAGGGTGATTTACCCGCGTTTTTTGCCTCGCTGTCTTCTGAACCGCAATATTTTTTCAGTACTCCTGACGAGCTAATTCGCGGTTATGACGTGATTAAACAGCGAATTAATGCAGTATTGCCGCATTACTTTAATGTGATGCCAAAAGCGGATTATGTGGTCAAGCCAGTAGAAGCGTTCCGACAACAGTCTGCGGCGGGTGCATCTTATGATGCGCCTGCGGTAGATGGCAGTCGCCCGGGAATATTCTACATCAACACCTATAATCTCAAGGCGCAACCCAAATGGGGGATGACTACTTTGTCACTGCATGAGGCATCACCTGGGCACCATTTCCAAATCTCTATCAAGCAGGAACTGACCGGTGTCCCCGAATTTCAGCGTTTTGGCAGTTATACTGCCTTTGAAGAAGGCTGGGCACTCTATGCGGAATATTTAGGGATTGAAATGGGGATGTTTAACGATCCGTACCAGTATTTTGGCAAGTTATCAGATGAAATGCTGCGGGCCATGCGCTTAGTGGTCGACACCGGGATGCATGCTAACGGTTGGACTCGTGAACAGGCGATTCAATACATGAAAGACAATTCCCCTATGGCCGAGAGTGACATTATTGCCGAGGTGGAGCGTTACATGGCAATCCCAGGGCAAGCGTTGTCTTACAAAGTCGGACAGTTGAAAATTCTTGAGCTACGGCATAAGGCGGAGCAGACCTTGGGGGATAAATTTGATTTGAAAGCATTTCATGATCAAATGCTGACCTCGGGATCACTGCCACTGGCAGTGATGGAAGCCAAGATAAACAGCTGGATAGCGAGTCAGCAGCAATCCTGAGTTATTGCTCGCCTTCTGGCGGCATTTTGTGGACATTTACCGCTGTTGCAATTAATGATAATTGTCAGAAATTGCAGCTTGGCTGGAGAGTTTACGATTGTCTTCCTACATCGCACTGAGTGAGCGTATTTGTCTGCGGTTGATGGCCGCGCAGGATTGGCCGATTTTTTTACGCCTCAATCAAGATCAACAGCTTAACCAATATATCCGGGAAGTCGATACGGAGGATGTTCTACTAGAACGCTTTAAGCAACGTTGCAAAGGTCTGGACATCGATTGTGGTGAGTGGATTTCATTGGTGGTGGAGTCCGTCAGCGGTGATTTTATCGGACTCATGGGAATTTGCCTGATTGATGAAGCGCTGCAGCAATGGGAAGTAGGTTATCTAATCGCTCAGGACCAGCAAGGAAAGGGTTACGCCACTGAGGCGTTACAACTACTGCTGCCATGGGCTATAGCGCATTTTGCTGTTCATAAGGTCGTTGCTCGTTGTGTTGCAACTAATCTGGGCTCTGCAAGAGTGTTGCAAAAGTGCGGCTTTAAACAGGAGGGGCTGTTACGACACAACCATCGGATTTTTGGTGAGTGGTTGGATGAATGTTATTTTGGTTTACTGGCGGAAGATGAGGTGATTGCCGAGCAATCGAGGTGACGGTTCATATCTGTCATTGTTATAATCAGCCACAGTTTTTCTGATAAGGCAAACCGAGTGTCACAAGTATCTGAATTTTCCCTGAGAGCAGACGAAGCGTTTATTGAGCTTTATAAACTGTTGAAGGCGGAAGGTCTAAGCGCTGATGGCGCTGAAGCCAAACATGTCATTGCCGAAGGCATGGTAACTGTTAACGGCGAAGTTGAAACCCGAAAGCGCAAAAAACTGCAGGCAGGCGATCTGGTGTCATACCAGGGCAAGCAGGTTAAAGTTGTGGCTGCGGCCTAAACGAGGATTAATGATGCAATTTCCTGATGATGATAACGGCCAGATGCTGCAGGCAATGAGCGATTCCGGTATGGATTTGCGCCGTGCGATGGCGGTGGATTTTTTTCTAGTGTTTGCTGACCAGCGTGATGCTGAATCGGCGCTGGAAGACTTAACCGCAACCGGTCACGGTGATGATATAGAACTTAATTTCAATGACGAAATTGAGAAATGGGAAGTGATCGTTTCGGTAGAGATGGTGCCAGAGTATGACGCCATTGTCGCCAAAGAAACGGAATTAAATGATTTCGCAGCAGAATTTGATGGTATGACCGATGGCTGGGGCGTGATGCAGCATCAGGACGGCGATGAATTTGCCGACGATGATGATGAGCATGAATGCGACGAACACTGTCACCATTAGTCACTGTTCCATCTGAAAAAACCACCTTCATCGGTGGTTTTTTTATCGTTGGTTCCTTTGCCTTTTACTACGAAACACCGTCTAATAACGGTCTTGCCTGAATATGCTGACAACAACTCAAGATGGAAATCGAATTTACCCTGCAATTAGTGTTAATTTTATTTTTGGTGGCATTAGTCGCCGGTTTTATTGATTCAATTGCAGGCGGCGGTGGGCTGTTGACCATCCCGGCGCTGATGTGGGCCGGCTTACCGCCTGCAGCCGCTCTGGCAACCAATAAGTTACAAGCTTGCGGTGGCAGTTTTTTTGCCAGCGTGTATTTCGTGCGTAAAGGCACGGTTAAGCTCAGCGACATGAAGCTTGCCATCGGCTGTGCGCTGGTTGGGGCCGCCATCGGTACCACCTTGGTACAGATGATCGATGCCAACATATTGAAGACGATACTGCCATTCCTGATCTTGGCGATTGGCGGCTATTTCTTGTTTTCCAAAAAAGTATCCGACGGTGATCGGGCTCGAGTACTCACTCCCACCGCATTTGCTTTTACTGTAGCGTTGGGGGTGGGGGTATATGATGGCTTCTTTGGCCCTGGAACCGGCAGTTTTTTTGCGTTGGGATTTGTGACGTTGGCTGGCTTTGGCTTGGCGAAAGCTACTGCGCATGCCAAGGTGCTGAATTTTGCTACCAATATCTCATCACTATTATTTTTTGCGCTGGGCGGTAAAGTAGTGTGGCTACTTGGCCTTATCATGCTCGCGGGACAAGCGCTAGGCGCTACACTTGGCTCACGTTTGGTGCTGACACAAGGTACTAAAATCATTCGCCCGCTGGTGGTGACAATGTCACTGGCGATGAGCATCAAATTGCTCGCAGAACAGTACCATTGGCAGCTGTTTTGACCTCAGCGGCATTGTCTTAATTAGCAGGGATAGTCGATGAAATTTATCCATACTTCTGACTGGCATCTTGGACGGCAACTGCATGGTGAATCTCTGCTAGAGCAGCAGCGCCTTGCGCTGGCGCAAATCGGCGCATTGGCCGTTGAACATCAAGTGGATGCACTGATTATTGCGGGGGACATTTATGATCGCGCGATTCCACCTGCTAGTGCAGTGATCTTGCTGTCAGAATTTCTGGATGAGCTGATTGAAAAGCATAAAATCCAAGTACTTATCACTTCCGGTAACCACGATAGTGCCGAGCGTCTAGGCTTCGCCGCCAAGCAGATGCGCAGCAGTGGCCTGCATATGGTGGGCAGTCTGAGCTTGCCACTAACGCCGATAAAACTGCACGGCAAACAATCCGATGCATGGTTTTATCCCATCTCTTATGCGGAACCTGCGGTGGTGCGTCATGCGCTAGCAGATGACACTATCAACAGCCATGAGCTGGCGATGCAAGCGTTGCTAGAACAAGTGACGCAACATGATAGCGAAAACCTCCCCAAAGTGGTGGTGGCGCATTGTTTTTTGGACGGTAGCACTGAATCAGAATCAGAGCGGCCGCTGAGTGTGGGCGGTGCTGACCGTATTGCTCCAGCGTTATTTGCGCCGTTTGATTATGTTGCACTCGGGCACCTGCACGGGCCGCAATATCGCGGTGTTGAACATGTGCGTTACAGCGGCTCACCACTGAAATACTCTTTTAGCGAAGCCACCCAGAAAAAATCTGTCACCTTAGTAGAATTAAGCACCGGTAAGGCACCAACCATCAAACTACTGCCAATCAATACTGGCCGCGATGTGCGCATTATTGAGGGCAACTTGGCCGACCTGCTAGTGCGGGCTAAAGATGATACGCACGCCGATGATTACCTGATGGTACGCCTCAGCGACACCCATGCCTTGCTCGATCCTATGGGTAAACTGCGCAGTGCCTATCCCAACGTGTTGCACCTTGAGCGTACTGGTTTGATGGCGCAGCAGCAACAGCGCGACATCGGCCGTGACCGCATTAAAAAAGGTGAACTGGAGATGTTCAGCGACTTCTTTGAGCAAGTGGCGGGTGAGCCATTATCCGCTGCGCAGCAGCAACATCTACACCATTTGCTGGATGAACTGCATCAGGGAGAAGACGCATGAAACCGCTAGTATTGACCATAAGCGCCTTTGGCCCGTTTGCTGATCGCCAAACTATCGATTTTCGGCGCTTGGGTGATAACCCGCTGTTTTTGATTAACGGCCCAACAGGTGCCGGTAAAACCAGTATCTTAGACGCCATCTGTTTTGCGCTCTACGGCAAAACCACCGGCAATGAACGTGAAGCACCGCAAATGCGCTGCGATTACGCCGATGATAACTTGCTAACAGAAGTAAGCCTTGAATTTACACTAGGCGAACGACGTTACCTGATAAAACGGTTACCGGATCAGCAGCGGCCGAAGGCTCGTGGTGATGGTTTTACCAACCAAAGTGGCGAGGCAGAGCTACAGCGGCTGTATGACGACGGTCGCAGCGAAATTCTGGTCGCCAGTAAAGTGACCGAAGCTACCCAGATGATCGAGTCATTAACCGGGTTGGATGTCGATCAATTCCGCCAAGTGATGGTGTTGCCGCAAGGTAAGTTTCGTGAGTTATTGCTGGCAGATTCCAAAGCGCGCGAGAAGATTTTTAGTCAGTTATTTCAAACCAATATCTATAGCCGTATGGAAGAGCGCTTAAAGCTGCAAGCGGCAACCATTCGTAAAGATGCGCACGATTTGGAGCAAAAACGCCTTGGCATTTTAGAAGCGGCAGGCGTGGCATCAATCGAAGCACTGGCACTAGCTATCAGCGAACTAACACCACAATTCGAACAAGCCAAAGCCCAAAAACAGCAAGCCAACATAGCACTCGAACAAGCAAATAAACAGCTAGAGCAGGGCAAGCAACTCAGCGCTGAACTAGCAGAAAAAACGCGGCTTGCCGCCAGCCTGGCTGAGCAACAAGCACGTAAAGTAGAAATGGATGGCCTAAAGCAACAGTTGTCGTTGGCGCAATTAGCCCAGCAAGTGCTGCCGGTGTATCGGCAGCAACAGCAACGTAGCCAAGAACTCATTAGTCAGCAGCAAGCTCTGCAAGCGGCAGAGCAGCAACTCACCCATGCCACCACGCAAAAGCAGCAGGCAGATAAGCAAGCTGCCAACATTACTGAGTTAGATCAACAGCTACAACACAGCCGCAGTGAGTTGCAGCAAGCTGAGCAACTGCAACCATTGCTGCAGAGCTATTACCAACAGCAACAGCAGCTTAATCAGGCCAATCAGCAACAGCAGCAAGCGGCTAACGCCCAACAAGCGGCGGAACAACAACTGCAGCAATTGCAAACACAAAAGACACAACTGGCGCAAACCATTGCCGAATTACAGCAGCAAGCGAACCGCCAAGCCGAACTGCAAACCCGGCAATATCAGTTAGAGCGGCAGTGCGACCAAGGACGACAAATACTGGAACTACAGCGCCAACAGCAAACCTTGCAGCAACAACTGGAGCACAAGGCGCAGCATGGAAAACAGGCCAAGGCACAGTTTGATGCCGCCGAGCAGCAACTCACTACGTTACGCCTGCAATGGCATCAGGGCCAAGCAGCACTGCTGGCGCAACAGTTGGGGCCGAATACACCATGCCCGGTGTGCGGCAGCGCCGAGCACCCCAATCCGGCCCACAGCGAAGTGGCGATTCCGTCAGAGCAGCAGCTAGAAGACTCACAGCAACGGCTTGAGAGTGAGCGCCGTCGCTGCGAGCAGTTACGTAGTGACTATCGCAGTCTGCGTGAGCAAATTGCCGCGATTGATAAGCAGCTTACGCCGTTATTTACTGCCCTAAATGCTGACAGCAGCGTGGCGCTGCCAGTGACGGAATGGCAGCAGGCGTTGACGCAAACGCAGCAACAGTTGGCCAGCGCGCAGCAGGCCGCGCAACAACTTAAAAACCAGCAACAGCAACTGACGAACTTAGAGCAACAGCTTGAGGTGCAGCGACAACAGCTCAATGACGCCCAGCAGCAATTAGCTGCGCAGCAAAGTCGTAGCAGCAGTTTGCAAGGCGCTTTGCTGGAGATCCAACAGCGCTTGCCGACAGAGCTACAGAATTTGACCGCTGAGGTGGCGCTGGCGCAGTTAACCCAGCAACGAAAAGCGTTACAGCAACAGCAAGCAGCGTTGCAGCAGCAGATACAACAGCTACAGCAGGCGCAGCAAACAACGGCGTCACAGTTGGCACAAGCACAAAGCTCGCTGCGCGAACGTCAGCAGCAGTTGCGCCAAGCAACACAATACCGTGAGCAGGCGCAGCAAGAGCTAGATACCGCGCTGCAACAGGCAGGGTTTACTGATGTGCAAGCGTTAACAGCGGCACAACGCGAGCCGCAGTTGCAGCAACAGTTAACTCAGCAAATTGAACAATGGCAGCAGCAATGCCATGCGTTAGCGGGGCAACTTGAAGCGCTAACACAAAAACTCCAAGGTGTGGTGGCACCAGATATTACCGCGTTAACGGCGCAATTGGCGCAACAACAACAATTGCTACAAGCCGCCGATGAGCAATATCAACAACTCAGTAGCCGCTTGAGTAACCTGAACAACTGCCAGCAAAAGCTCACCACGGATGCCAAGACATTAGCTGCATTAGAGCAGCAGTTCGCGGTGATTGGCACCTTGGCCGATATCGCCAACGGTAACAACCAAAGTAAACTCAGTTTGCAGCGCTTTGTCTTGAGTGTGTTACTGGATGATGTGTTGCTAGAAGCTTCTGAACGGTTGGCGCACATGAGCAAAGGCCGTTATCGCTTGCTGCGTAAAGAGGAACGAGCCAAGGGTAACCGCGCGTCAGGGTTAGATTTAGAAGTTGAAGATGCCTACAGCGGCAAAGTCCGCCCCGTGGCGACCTTAAGTGGTGGCGAGAGCTTTATGGCGGCCTTGTCATTAGCGCTGGGGTTAAGCAATGTGGTGCAAGCATACGCCGGTGGCATCAAGCTCGATACGCTGTTTATTGACGAAGGCTTCGGTAGTTTAGATCAGGATTCGCTAGAGCTAGCGATTCGAACCTTGACCGATCTGCAGTCGGCAGGCCGCATGATTGGGGTTATCTCCCATGTCACCGAAATGAAAGAGCAAATACTGACGCGAGTCGATGTGCATAAGCAGGCACGCGGCAGTCATATTCAGGTGGTTACACCGTGAGATAGTGTACAAAATTGGCGAAATTTGTATCTAATGTGACATAGGTAGCATGTAGCGCTTGTATCTCGACCTTTTTTTGATATAACTTTGGCGTTTCCCCCTATTTCTGAGGGGGTTTTATTGATGTCAGTGCAGGAGAGAAGTGTTGCAAGCAGAGAAAATCTCATGGTTGAATTTTAACCCGGTGATGCGTTTGCAGGCGCTTCCTTCTATTCATAAAACCTTATTGTTGGCTAGCGGCTTGTTAATCGGTGCCGCTATCTTGTGGCCCACGAGTCAGGACGTCAGCCCTCAGCGTGTACCGTTGCAGCTAGATGTTGAATCCATTCTGACCCAGCCCGCACCGATAACTGCCCCTTTAATCAAACATCCTTCCTTTGTGCATACTATTGAGCCTGGTGATACTTTGAGCGCTTTGTTTGCCAAGGCCGGGGTCGATCAGCAAACTATGTATAAAGTGCTAGAAGCGGATCTGGATGTGCTGGCATTAGACACCTTGATGCCGGGTAACCGCATCAGTTTCTGGCAGGATGAGCAGGGCAACCTCAGTAAGTTGGAATTGTACTTTAACGCCGCGCGGCAAGTGGTGTTCAACCGCTATCCCGAAGGTGGTTACGAAGTTAATGAAATCAACATCCCCGGGAATTGGCAGGATCGTATTATCAGTGGTGGCATCCAAGGGTCTTTCTATCGTTCCGCTGAAAAAGTTGGTTTGAGTGCGGCAGAAATTCAGCGTATTGAAATGCTGCTGAAAGATAAACTAAATTTTGCCAGAGATTTACGTGCAGGCGACAGTTTTTCAGTCTTACTCAATGATCAGTATGTGGCAGGAGAATCTACCGGGGTTAGCCGTATTCTTGGTGTCAGCATCAATATGGGCCGGAGCCATGTCACGGCGTTTCAGAACAGTGATGGCAACTTTTATGACGAGAACGGCCAGAGTCTGGTTAGAGCGTTCCAGCGTTTTCCATTATTGAAGCAGTATCGCGTCAGCTCGGCATTTAACCCCCATCGGCACCATCCGGTCACCGGACGTATTGCACCGCATAACGGCACTGATTTCGCGACACCAGTGGGCACCAAAGTGGTTGCGACCGGTGATGGCGTGGTAACGCTGGTGACAAATCACCCTTATGCCGGTAAATACATAGTGATTGAACATGACAGTAAATACACCACCCGTTACTTGCACCTGTCAAAAGCGCTGGTACATAAGGGGCAGCGCGTTAGTCGTGGCGATGTGATTGCCTTATCTGGTGCTACTGGGCGTATTACCGGGCCACATCTGCACTATGAATTCCATATTAATGGTCATCCGGTCAATCCGATGACAGCTCAAATCCCAATGGCAGGGCATTTGGCTGGTCATGATAAACAGTCATTCGAACAGTTAGTCGCTTCCCGTAAGCATATGATGAATCTTGGCTGATGCCATGTGAATGAGATAAAACAAGGCTGCCATCAGGCAGCCTTGTTATTTCTAGCATTGTCAATGCGTATCTGCGTGGGGGGCCGCGGGTTACGACTGATATGGGTCGCTGTCTGTATCTGCCAGCATCAGGTACAGCCGTAATTCAAATTCCAATTGATGGTAATCCGGCTGCATATGGCAGCAAAGCTGATAAAAAGCTTTGTTGTGTTCTTTCTCTTTCAGATGCGCCAGTTCATGTACGACCAACATCCGCAGAAACGCCTCAGGTACCCGTTTCAGCCGTGACGAGATACGGATTTCATTTTTGGTTTTTACCTTATTACCTTGCCACCTAGCGGCGTAGGTATGCAGGCCTAATGCTTGGTGACTAAGGGTGATTCTGTCGTCAAAACATACTTTTGCTAATGGCGCTGCTTGTCGCAGATAACGGTTTTTCAAGGCTATGGTGAAGTCATAAAGCGCACGATCGGAGCGGATTTGATGCACATCTGGATGGCGCTGTAACAAAAATGGCGCTAGCTGGCCCTGCTGCTGCAGTGCGGCGACTTTAGCGCGCACCTCTTCACTGTAATGGGCCAGATAGTCAGTTGCCATCAGTCTTCTTTGGCGAAACGTTTTTGGGTGAGGTAGGCGTAAGCGGCTTCAAAGGCCGGTTGCTGGAACTTACGCAACTCCAATGCTGCAAAATCTACCAGTGGTGGATTCCGTTTGTTCTGTTCGCGGATAGCTTGGGGGGTCAGCATCGCGACTGGTGTCTTTCCGAGCTGGATAGCACTCTCTAGCTTGTAGCTGACGGCACTGCCAACAAACTTACCTTTGTACTCGCGGGCAATCACGACCACTTCGTCAACCTGATAGTCTTCCAGCAATTTATGAAACGCGAAATGAAATTCGCGAATGGCTTCCAAATCAGCCGGGTCAGTCAGGGTAAAAGAGTGGCGGCGGCATTCTGGGACGTTATAGCTGTCACCTTTATAGCTCACCAAACAGATAACAGCTTCGCTGCCTTTTAATTCAACACCACAAACGCGCATAAATATCCTTGCATTGATTGTTGGCTTATCGCCGCATTATTCTTCTGATTCATCAGTATTTACCGTCTGCGCCGGTTTACGGCGCATCGGCATATCCCCAGCATCTACGGCCGTGAGGAAACGCTTGTCGCGAGCCTGTGATTTACGAGGTTTATCAACAGTCGCGCCTAGCTTAGCGGTAGACTTACTCGCAACTCGACGCTTGGCCTGTGACTGTTTGGGTGCCAGTCCGTTAAATGTCGGTTCCAGGCCTGCTATCACCTCTGTTTCCGGCGCTTGTGCCAAGAAGGCAACCACGCGGGTATAGGCCGCCCAGTCCTTTGGGCCCACTAATGATATAGCATCACCTTTTGCACCTGCTCGTCCCGTCCGTCCGATGCGATGCACATACTCTTCGGCAAACTTCGGCATATCGAAGTTTATCACCAGCGACACGTTGAGCAGATCCAAGCCTCGGGAGGCAACATCGGTTGTCACTAGGATCTGCTGCTGACCACGACTGAACTGATCCATAATCTGGTTACGGCTAGCTTGTTTCAGTTCACCACTGAGCGCGATGGCCGAGTAACCTTGCTGATCCAGTTTAGTCGCCAGTCTTTCAGTATCATCTCGGGTAGCGGTAAAAATCATTATCTGCTTGTGTGTCCCCGCTTTTAGTAGTGCCAGCAGCAAGGATTCTTTATGATCTAGATGGTCGCACAGATAGACCCGCTGATGAATGTCCTGATGGGTTTCATGACTGGAACCAATGGCCACATGCTCAGGCGAGTTCAGTAACTCTGCCGCCAGTTCGTGAATATCATCATGAGCCAGTGTGGCAGAAAACATCAAGGTCTGCCGTCGCCGATGATCAGCAGCCTGATGAATAGCGCGCAATTGCGTGGCAAATCCTAGATCCAGCATACGGTCTGCTTCGTCGAGGATCAGCAATTCCAATCCGTTAAGGTAAAGATGACGTTGCGCCAGATGATCAGCGATACGCCCTGGCGTTGCCACAATAATATGGGGATTCCTTGCCAGCGCCTTGGCTTGATCGTTGAAATTCTCGCCACCAAGAATGCTTACGGCTTTGAACTGAGTATTGGCCACCAATAGCCGTAATTGACTGTAAACCTGATTGGCCAACTCACGGGTAGGCAACAGGATCAAAGCGCGCGGGTCTTGTTTGCTGAGGGCGCGTGTCGCCATCAGCCTTTGCAATGCTGGCAACAAAAATGCCAGGGTTTTACCCGAGCCAGTTTGGGATGACGCCATCAAATCGTGTCCTGCCAGCGCTATCGGGATAGCACTAGCTTGGATCTCGGTTGGCTGATCAATACCCAAATGTTTAAGGGATTGCAGCAGGCGTTTATCCAACGAAAAATCGGAAAATTGCAAAGATTGTCTCCATAAAATTCAGCGGCGCGTATTATAGCGGTTTTTACAGCGTTAGGCAGTTTTCATGTTAGTTCTATTGGAATTTTCTGCCAGTCAGCATTTGATATGCTTGAGTTTGATTTTGTCACCCCGATAGAATGGGGGCGCTATAACCTTGCATGAGTTATTGCCAACGAGGAGAAACACACAGATGGAAAACGCTTCACCCATCATAGGTATTGCCTTGGGCAGTGGCGCCGCCAAGGGCTGGGCACACATTGGTGTGCTTAAAGGGTTGGCGGATATGGGGATCCATCCGCAAAAGATTGCCGGTTGTTCCGTTGGTGCTTTGGTCGGGGCTGCCTATGCTAATGACCGACTGGAAGAGTTGGAAGAATGGGTCTGCAGTTTTTCCAGCTGGGATGTGCTTGGGCTAATGGATATTAGTTGGCGCCGAGGTGGACTTATCAGCGGCGATAAGGTTTTCGATGCGATCCAGAGCCGGATTGGTGACTTGTTAATTGAAGATCTGAAAAAACCGTTTATCGCGGTTGCCACAGATCTGTATTCGGGGCAAGAAGTCTGGTTTCGTAATGGCGATTTACGGCAGGCGGTGCGCGCTTCTTGTTCGATGCCGGGCTTCATGTCGCCGGTGCGGCAGGGCAAACGGTGGCTGGTGGATGGTGCGGTGGTGAATCCTATTCCGGTATCTGTGGCGCGAGCGATGGGCTGTCAGGTGGTGATTGGGGTGGATTTACACGGCTACCGACGTGAAAAGCTGCAGGTGTTGCCCGTGAATG
This sequence comes from Shewanella sp. 4t3-1-2LB, assembly GCF_017368415.1. NCBI lineage: Bacteria > Pseudomonadati > Pseudomonadota > Gammaproteobacteria > Alteromonadales > Shewanellaceae > Shewanella > Shewanella sp. 4t3-1-2LB. Next base: position 20,039 of record NZ_JAFNJD010000040.1, on the reverse strand, counting down.
TGCAAGGTAAAAATACCCGCCAGGAAGTCGTGACAGCGACTGCAAAATCAGGCAACCACAATGACTCTGGCTTTATGGATCTGTTGGCAAAAGGGAAAGACTACATTGCCGGCCTCACCAACAAGTTCTCCTTGGGGAATAAAACTGAGCCCGGTATGCTGGCGGTGATGTCGCAATCGATGGATATTTTGGAACAGCGTCATAAACGTGCGCGATTGGTGGGCGATCCACCAGACTTCTGCTTGCTGCCCAAAGTATCGGAAATTGGGACTATGGAATTTCATCGCGCAGCAGAAGCCATTGCCGCTGGAGAAAATGCGGTCAAGCAATCAGCGCATTTAATTGATGCGGTATTGGGTGAGTTATAACACGCGATCCAGTTATACACAGCCGCCGGTTCGTATGACCGGCGCTTGTGTTTGGAGTCAGATATTTTCCGCGGAGTTTGCGTTACTATCGCTGACTGGCCATTGGGTCAAGTAGCAAATGGTCACAATTAGCTGACCGCAACAACAATTTCTGCCAAGTTACGACAGCCGTCCTTTTACATGATCCAGATCAATATATCCCTAGTGGTTTTGTAGCCTAATCTTACCACATATAGTGTTTAGCTAAAAAATGAGCACTATATATGGTGATAACAATGACAAAACGGAGTGAAGATCATGCCAGTAGTGATAAAGAGGGATGGGTGCCGTACCCAATTCGATGAAAACAGAATCCGGGATGCGGTGCTGGCAGCCTCGACGCACTGTGGTATTAACGATGTCGACTATGCTGCAACTGTCGCTGCCGTTGTCTCTGCGGCAGTGAGAGAAAAACCAGAGGTTGCTATCCAAGAATTGCAGGACCGAGTAGAAAACCTGCTGATGGATGGCCCCTATAAAACTGTTGCTCGAGCTTATATCGAATACCGTCACGATCGTGACATCTGCCGGGAAACCGGTAGTAAACTGAGCCTAGAAATCCGCGGCTTAGTGGAGCAGACCAATACTTCACTACTGAACGAAAATGCTAACAAAGACGCCAAAGTCATTCCAACTCAACGCGACTTGTTGGCCGGAATTGTGGCAAAACACTATGCCAAGCACCATATCCTGCCCAAAGACGTGGTGGATGCCCATGAACGTGGCGAAATCCATTATCACGACCTGGATTATGCACCTTTCTTTCCGATGTTCAATTGTATGTTGATCGATCTGGGTGGCATGCTGAACCATGGTTTCAAAATGGGTAATGCGGAAATTGAAACCCCTAAATCTATCTCTACCGCCACAGCGGTGACAGCACAGATTATTGCGCAGGTAGCCAGCCATATTTATGGCGGTACTACCATCAACCGTATCGATGAAGTATTGGCACCTTTTGTGACCAAAAGTTATGAAAAACATATGGAAGTGGCGCAAAAGTGGGGTATCGAAAACGCGGCAGCTTACGCTGAAGAACGCACTGAAAAAGAGTGCCACGATGCCTTCCAGTCGCTGGAATATGAAGTCAATACGCTGCACACTGCCAATGGCCAGACTCCCTTCGTTACCCTGGGGTTTGGATTGGGCACTAGCTGGCAGTCGCGTCTGATCCAGCAGTCAATCCTGAAAATCCGCATGGAAGGCTTGGGGAAAAATCATAAGACTGCGGTATTCCCGAAACTGGTATTTGCCATTCGCGATGGCGTTAACCATAAGCCCGGTGATTGCAATTATGATGTGAAACAGTTAGCGCTGAAATGCTCTACCATGCGCATGTACCCAGATATCCTGAACTACGACGAAGTGGTACGGGTAACCGGCTCCTTCAAAACGCCTATGGGATGCCGTAGCTTCCTCGGTGCCTACGAGCAAGATGGCCAGTTACAGCATGAAGGCCGCAATAACCTGGGGGTGGTTAGTCTTAACCTGCCACGGATTGCACTTGAAGCAAAAGGCGATGAAAAAGCTTTTTACCGGATACTGGATGAACGTCTGGCGATTGCCCGCAAAGCGCTGGATACCCGCATTGATCGCCTGAAAAATGTCAAAGCTCGGGTGGCTCCAATCCTGTATATGGAAGGCGCCTGTGGCGTGCGTTTGCAAGCGGATGACTGCATTGCGGATATCTTCAAAAACGGCCGCGCTTCTATTTCACTCGGTTACATTGGTGTGCACGAAGCGATCAATGCCCTGTATGGCACTGCAACCCATGTTTATGACAGTGAACAACTACGGCAAAAGGCGGTAGATATAGTGGCCTACCTAAAAGCGGCTACCGTGCGCTGGAAAGAGGAAACCGGCTATGGTTTCAGCCTGTACGCTACACCTAGCGAAAACCTCTGTAACCGCTTTGCTAAACTCGATGCAAAAGCATTTGGTTTAGTGCCGGGGGTAACTGATAAGGGCTACTATACCAACAGTTTCCATCTGGACGTGGAAAAGTCCGTTAATCCTTACGATAAAATCGACTTTGAACAACCTTATCCAGAGGTTTCGAACGGCGGCTTCATTTGCTACGGTGAATATCCGAATATGCAGCACAATAAGGAAGCGCTGGAAAATGTCTGGGACTACAGTTACAGCCGTGTTCCGTACTATGGTACCAATACACCGATAGATGAATGTTATGACTGCGGCTTTACCGGTGAATTCAGTTGTACCAGTAAAGGCTTTGTCTGCCCGAAATGTGGTAACCATGATCCCGCTCGCGTCTCGGTTATCCGCCGTGTGTGTGGTTATTTGGGAAGCCCTGATGCTCGTCCGTTTAACCAGGGTAAACAGGAAGAAGTCAAACGCCGCGTTAAACATCTCTGAGCTGACACAGGTGCGCCCATCGGGGCGCACTGGAGGGCAAGTACCATGAATTATCATCGTTATTATCAGGTCGATGTTGTTAATGGCCCCGGAACGCGGTGCACGTTGTTTGTTGCTGGCTGTGAACACCAGTGTCGCGGTTGTTATAACCAGTCCACATGGGATCCGCGCTCAGGTCATCTATTTGATCAGCCAATGGAAGATCAGATTATCCATGACTTGAACGATAACCGTATTCATCGGCGAGGATTGTCTTTATCGGGCGGCGATCCATTATTTCCTGGCAACGTTCCGGCGGTGTTGCAGTTAGTGAAACGGGTTCGGCAAGAGTGCGAAGGCAAGGATATCTGGTTATGGACCGGTTACAAACTCAATGAATTAACTGCCGCGCAACGCGCGATATTGCCTTATATTGACGTGTTGATTGACGGTAAATTTGAACAGTCGCTGGCAGACCCTTCACTGCTGTATCGCGGTTCCAGTAACCAGATAGTGCATCATCTGCACGAGCGTCAGTGATGACGTGAGGTTTAATCGGCTATATCGAACAATAAACTTCATTTTTTGCGTCTGCAAAACACTGTCGCGGTGGTTGGAAGTTGCTATACTGCCGAACCAGCAGATTCAGCTAACGGTAAACTCCCGGCAGTGTTATCTGGGTAATCCCAAGCCAATGCCTTCGGGTATTCCTATCCGTTGTGAAACAGCCTAAAATGGCCCGCTTGAATCAATGTATATGTAAAGTCTCTTCAACGAGAGACATTAACCGTCTCATGATCTGAGAGCAGTAGTTAAGGTTAATTCATGTCAATTAAATATATCGCCACCGCCAAGTTGCCCACTCCCTGGGGTATTTTCTCTATGCACGGTTTTGAAGACAGCGAGACCGGCAAGGAACACGTGGCGTTAACCTTTGGTGAACTGAGTGCCGATGAGCCTATGCTTGGACGTATTCACTCTGAATGTTTGACCGGAGATGCGTTATTCAGTCTGCGTTGTGACTGTGGCTTTCAGTTGCAAACCGCGATGCAGAATATTGCGGCTGAAGGTCGTGGATTTATTCTGTATTTGCGTCAAGAAGGACGCGGTATTGGTTTGTTGAACAAAATTCGCGCGTACGCGTTGCAGGATCAAGGTGCCAATACCGTTGAGGCTAACGAGCAGCTCGGATTTCCGGCGGATATGCGTAAATACGATATGATCGCGCCGATGCTGGAAAAAATTGGAGTGCACAAGGTGCGTCTGATGACCAACAATCCGCGTAAAATGAAAGCGATGAAAGATTTCGGGATGGAAGTGGTAGAACGTGTGCCGCTGCAGGTCGGTAAGAACCGCTATAACGAGTTTTATCTTAAAACCAAGTCACACGAATTAGGCCATTTGATCCCCGATTCCTATTTTGAGGAACACCAGGATTAACTGTTGCTCAATTGTCAACTTTAAGGCCGGGATCCCGGCCTTTGTTGTTTTTGCGCCCCATCAATCAACTGTGCGCAGAGAACACCTAATAACCGAGATACCCACTTTTGACGCCAATGCTTCCTGACCGACAACCATGTCATGTTTGGCTCACGCCGGACAAGTGGTAACTATTCCGCTGTCGATAGCAATATCCAGTGTTGCTATCTGTGGGAAAAATAATGTTGCTTGCTAGGCCTGATGTCAGCATCTGTGTGTATAACTGCGCTTGGTGCGAACGAGGTGTGAACCTTTACACTTGCAATCTTTTCTTGGTCGTTATAGATCATGAAAAGCCATGTGCCGAGGACTGCCGCATGACGCAATATCGTTTAGAAAAAAGGAACATAATTGCAAGAATCAATATGGAAATGCCAATTTATTGAGGATATATCCAAGGTTCCTGCCACCGCATGGGATGCCTGTATGGCCTCGACTAATCCATTTACCCATCACGCGTTTCTGCTAGCGTTGGAACTGAGTGGCAGTGTGGGAGGGGACAGCGGCTGGCGCCCATATCATCTGTTGTTATACCGTCATCAGCAATTAGTGGCCGTGATGCCGCTATATCAAAAGTCAGATTCTTGGGGCGAATATGTGTTTGACTGGGCTTGGGCGGATGCTTATCAGCGCTATGGTGTGGCCTATTACCCTAAACTGGTGGCGGCCATTCCATTTACCCCCATCAGCGGTAAGCGCCTGGGTATTCATCCTCAGGCTGCGGCTTATGCTACAGAGATATATCAACGGGTAAATCATATTATTGCGCAACAGTTATCGCAGTTTTCCTCTTGGCATGGCTTGTTTTTAGTGCCAGTTTCCTGTGAACAATGGCAAGGTGCCAGTGGTTTAAAATTGCTGCGCCGTGAAGGGTGTCAGTTTCATTGGTTCAACCGTAACTATAATGATTTTTCAGATTTTTTGGCGGCACTTACGTCGCGTAAGCGTAAGAGTATTCTCAAAGAGCGCGCTAAGGTGCAGCATCTGCATTATCACTGGTTTGACGGCGCGGCGGTCTCTGCTGAACTGTGGCAGCGTTTCTATTACTGCTACCAGATGACATACCTGAAGCGTGCCGGTCATGGCGGCTATCTGTCTGGCGATTTCTTTGTGAAATTAGGGCGCTTGTTGGCGGAGAACGTACGTTTGTTGTTGGTGTGTCGCGATAATGAACCGCCAGAACAAGCAGTTGCTGCTGCGCTGTATCTCACCGACGATCGACAACAAGTACTCTACGGCCGATACTGGGGCACTTTACAGGATGTGGATGGGCTGCATTTTGAAGCCTGCTATTATCAGGGAATTGATTACGCCATCCGTCATGGTTTTAGCTGTTTTAACGCGGGGGCTCAGGGCGAACATAAGCTAATTCGGGGTTTTGAGCCGGTGATAACGCTGTCACTGCACGCGATTGCGGACGAGGCTTTTTGCCAAGCTATTGAGCGTTTTTGTGAACAAGAACGGCAACATAATCAACAATACTTCAGTGCTATGCAGGCGGCGTTGCCGTTCAAGCAGCAAGTGGCTGACTAATCAGCGACGATCAGCACTTGCCGATAATCCAGATGATGCATGATTTCCCGTAGGATCAACAGTGCCGCATAAGCCTGTTTGCTGGTTTGCAAATTGTCGGTCGTGGTTGCGCGTCCCATCGATAACCACGCATAGCGAGTGAACAACTGCTCTACCTGTTCGCGGCTGAACTCCGCCATTCCCTTATCCACGTCAAATAATGCCGCATGCAGCTTGTCGGCACTGATCAGTTTTCGGCCACCACTAGTTAGCACCAAATTGCGCATCAGTTCATCTTCAATACAGTTGATTGCATGGTCCAGTTCCGGTTCACCAGGAATATCGTGCTGAAAATAGTCATTAGCAAGCTGTTCGACGCCGATGTGAATGTCATGGGATAAAATGCCGAACTCGATTTCTTTCGATTGTGGCTGGGGCAGTGGCACAAAGGTGGTGCTGTTTCGCCCCAGATGCACCAACACGCTTTCGTTTTGCGGTAGCCGATGTTGTATTGCGGCAAGTTGCGTATCCAGATTCTGCTCTTCAACAGTATACATAGGTTTCATCTTATGCGGGTGACGTGAGCGCTTTGTGTAAATCATGGCGCGGATACCGGGATCATGAAACCTGTGACCGCCAAAATCCAGTACAAAAACGGTTTTTAGTGGCTTGCTTGCGAGCCATATTTGCTGAAATCCGGTCTGAACCGCTGATAATCGCTAGATTAGAGTAATCGTTTACACTTTATAAATTTATTAAAAAACAATAATATATATTTTCTGTTACCTGATTTTAGACTTTTGTATAGTAAACGTTTACCTTATGCTGCGGTAGATTTGTCTTCGGTGTGGACCTCTGCACATATATTTACAAGTAAAAGCACCGTGCCTGGCGTGATTGGGGATTTTTCGCCAAGTATCTGAATTTCCAGAAAACAAGAACTATTGCCTGCCTAAGAAAGGGGTAAAAATGAAACGACAATTCAAATTGAGTCTGACTGCATTTGCAATCGCTCAATGCTTGTCTCTGGCATCTGCACAAGCACAGGAAACAGTACAAGAACAACAAGCCACCACAACCAATAACGCTCAGAAGGTTAAACCTAAAGACACGGACAAACAGCAGAATATAGAAGTACTGACGGTCCAAGGCTTTGGTGCCACCTTACAGCGTTCCTTACAGAACAAAAAACTGGCGGACTCTACCGTAGAAGTGATTTCCGTAGACGATATCGGCCAGTTACCAGATGTGACTATCACGGATGCACTGGCGCGGCTACCGGGGATTGCCGCTGAACGTGACCGCGGTAATGCCAGTACCATCTCTATTCGTGGTTTGGGGGAACGGCTGAACTTAGCCACCATGAATGGCCGTGAAATCGTGAGTGGCGAACCGAGTCGCAGCGTGCGTTTTGAACAGTTCCCCGCTGAACTGATCAATTCGGTAGAAGTATATAAAAGTCCACTGGCCAGCAATATCGAAGGGGGTATTGCTGGATTGGTGAACATGAATTTTGTCAATCCGCTGGATAAAGACAAACGCCAGGTGAATGTCAGTGGCCATGTTATGGATTATCCGATGGCCGATGATATCCCAACGGCTGATAGCAAGGGTTATCGCACCAGTTTCAGCTACGTGGACCCGATTGCTGACAATTTTGGTGTGGCATTTGGTGTCGCTTATCAGGATCAGCCATCGATTCAACGCGATGTGACTTCTTGGTCTTATAACAAGCTGACAGCGGAGCAAGGAGACGTCAACGGTGACGGTATCACCGAAGCGGCCCCCTGGGGCGCACAAACCGCCACTAAAGGTGGTACTAACAAGCGCCTTGGCGCGATGACCGTTTTACAGTGGTTGCCGACCGACCGCCTGCAACTGAAATATGACCTGTTTTACTCCAAGTTTGATATTAAAGAACGTGAAGATCAGATGTGGTTTGACGGCTGGGGTAACTGGGGAGGCGGAAGTAACTGGGGATATCAAAACTCTTCTCATCCCACGCAGATAGTGACCAAAGCGGATGGCTCGGAGCAGATCACCGCTGGTGGTGTTAAGCTTTGGCGAGGTGATGATAGTAGCCCGATTAGTGCTAATAACTCGACTTGGTTCCAGAAAAATGAGTTAGTGAGTACCGGTCTGAATGCGGAATGGCAGGGCGATGACTGGACCGTGGTTGCTGATGTCGGATATTCCGAAGCGTCTATCAAATCCCGTTGGGTTAACATCTCATCGCTATTTTGGAACGATAGTCTGGGGACTCCTGGAATTGATGTTGGTTGGGATGCCACCGGCGATAAGCTAGGAATTACTACCGATTATGCTTTGGATAATAGCAGCGATTACGGACTCAACTACTTGCAGGTAGATAACGACCGTATTCTAAAAGACGATATGATCAATGCGCGGCTGGATTTCTCGCGGATGGTGGAGTGGGGCATCATTGACAAAGTCAGCTTTGGTGGGCGCTGGGCTGATCGTGAGAAAGATAATGATGTGGTGAGTTGGAAGCAGACCAACCCTAGTGCTGCCAATGTAAACTCATCTTTTTATGGCCTGGGTAGTGGTTACAATGTGCCGGTGATGTACACCATCAATAATTGGTCTGAAGTAGTCGACAGCGCTTTTGGCGGTATCGACAGTCGTAACGATCATGCCAAGCTCACCAGTGATTATTTGGATAACTGGAATGTGCAGGAAACCAATAAGGCCCTGTATGTGATGTTTGATCTCAGGGGCGAGCTTGGTCGTATCCCTTACACCGGTAATATTGGTGTGCGTTATGTGCGTACCAACTCTACCTCCAGTGGTTTCGATCAGGTGCCGAATACCGGCACAGTCACTCCGGTGTCTTTTGACCATGATTATGATGAAATTCTGCCCGCGTTGAACCTGCGTTTCAGCGTTACGGAAGATTCACAGGTTCGCTTGGGACTATCTCGCGCCATGTCTCGACCACCGCTGGTGGAGATGCGTTCTGGATTGGGGTTGAATAAGTCTTCTACGGTAAATAGCGCTTCCAGCGGTAATCCTAATCTGAATCCGTTTATCGCCAATCAGGCGGATCTGGGTTACGAGTACTATTTTGCTGAAGATGCCGCCTTTACAGTGCAATTGTTCTTCAAGGATCTGAAGAAACATATCGGCGAGTCCACCAGTACCATTACCGTGGACGGTGAACAGTATCAACTGAATGCACCGGTCAACGGCGATGGTGGACAAATCCGTGGCTTTGAAGTGCTCTATCAACAGGCCTTTAGCATGCTGCCTGAGCCTTTTGATGGCTTAGGTGTCTATGCCAACTATAGCTATACCAACAGCAACGTTAAGGAATTCCAACCCGTAGATAATCCGTTGCCATTGGCGGGATTGTCAAAAAATGTGGGTAATCTGACGCTGTGGTATTACAAAGCTGGTGTGGATGCCAAGGTGTCTTACAACTACCGCAGTGAATACACTCGCGTGGGGAGTTGGGATCCAACCGAGATATACACCATTGGGTCAGAAGCGACGGTAGATGCCAGCATCTCCTATCAGCTGACTGACAATTTCAAAGTGATGCTGCAAGGGCAGAACCTGACCAATGAAGCATCTACTTCCTACTTTGATAACGATCCATCCCGTCCTCGTGGTTACGTGGAATGGGGCCGCCGTTACTTGCTCGGCTTCCAGTTCAACATGTAATGACACGGCAAGCTGTTCCGGTTGTTTGCCGGAACAGCTTCAACCCAACTGCTGTCGGCAGATGGGCGCAAATTTTATCCGGAGGATGTTTCAGGGTGCGAATGACCAAGCAGTTAACGGCCATATTACTGGGCTTATGTCTTCTCAGTGGGTGTCAGGTAGAAACCGCCGACACTGATATTTCGACCACCAAGGCGACAGCAGCGAGCAGCAGTCAGAACTTGGCGTTCAATCAACACTGGCAGTTTAAGAAATCTGCTCAGGCGCTACCGTTGGCACAGCTGACCGTTCCGTGGCAATCCGTGAGCTTGCCGCATACCCCACGACTAGAACCCGAAGTGGTTAATCAGCAGTGGCAGGGGATTGCCTGGTATCAGAAGCAGTTTGATGTACCTGACGCTTGGTTGCAAAAAGTGGTGTTAATCCGTTTTGAAGCGGCAATGAATCAGGCTGATGTCTGGCTCAACGGCCAGAAAGTGGGTAGCCATTTGGGTGGCTACCTGCCGTTTACCTTAGATCTCAGTCATGCATTAAAGCCTGGTAGCAATACGCTACTGGTGAGATTGGATAACCGCGATAACCCCATAACTGGCCCTAAACCTTTGCATCTGTTGGATTTTAACACTTATGGTGGTCTGTATCGTGGCGTCTCTGTGCAGATCAAAGATAAGCTCATGATCACCGATGAAATGTTGGCTAACAGTGTAGGGGGCGGTGGTGTGTTTGTCACCTATCCTGAAGTGAGCGACCAGCGCGCCACGATTGCGATCAAAACGCAACTACAGAATCAGTATACCGAGAATAAAACGCTGCAATTGACACAAACCTTATTGTGGCAAGGGCAGACGATTGCCAGCACCACCCAGCCGTATCAATTGGCTGCAGGCGAAGTAGCGGATGTCAAGCAGCAGATAACAGTGACAACACCTAAACTGTGGAGCCCGCAGTCACCCAATTTATATACCCTGCAAACAGAGTTGTTCAGTGGTGAGCAACTGATTGAACAGCAACAACGGCAGATAGGCATTCGCAGTTTTACCTTCAACGCCAAGCATCAATTGTTGATCAATGGCAAACAAACGTTTTTGCGCGGGGTGAACCGCCATCAGGAATACCCGTTTGTCGGCTATGCGTTGTCTGCTCAAGCAGATTATCGTGATGCGGTCAAAATCAAGCAAGCCGGTTTTGATTATGTGCGACTGTCACATTATCCCCATTCTCCGGCCTTTATGCAGGCAGCCGATAAGCTGGGGCTGGTGGTGTTGGACGCAGTACTTGGCTGGCAGTATTACAATCCTGATCCTGCTTTTGCCGATCATGTGGTAGACAGTTGTCGCGATCTCATCCGGCGCGATCGTAACCATCCGAGTGTGCTGGCGTGGGAATGCTCGTTAAATGAAACCGAGATGCCAGCAACACTGATCAAACGTCTCAATGATGCGGTACATCAGGAATTTCCCGGCAGTTTTTCCGCTGGCTGGCAAGCTGGCTATGACATTTTTGTACAGGCACGCCAGCATCGGCTGCAGCATTACCAAACGCCGCAGCAGCCCTATATTGTGTCCGAATATGGCGATTGGGAATATTACGCGCAGAATGCGGGTTTTAACCAAGATAGCTGGGGCGACTTGAAAGAAGAACAACGCAGTAGTCGGCAGTTGCTGAACAGAGGCGAAAAACGGCTACTACAGCAAGCGTTGAATATTGAAGAAGCACACAATGACAATTTCACCGTACCAGCGTTTGCTGACGGTTATTGGGTGATGTTTGATTATAACCGCGGTTATACCGACGATATAGAAGCGTCCGGTATTATGAGTCTCTACCGTCAACCCAAGTACAGCTATTACTTTTTTGCCAGTCAGCGTGATGCCTCGGAAGTCAGCCCGCTTTTCCAAAGTGGGCCGATGGTGCATATTGCTAGCGAATGGCAAGCGGACTCCAGTACCGATGTACGGGTGTTCAGTAACGCCGATGCGGTGGCGCTGTATCTCAACGGACAGTTAATCGCTCGGCAAGCTGCAACGCGGGATCACTACTCGCAACATCTGGCGCACCCACCTTTTATCTTTCATCTAGGAAAGTTCACCGCCGGAACATTGCGCGCTGAGGCCATTATTGACGATAAAGTTGTCGCGACCCATGAAGTGTCTACACCCGGTAAAGCGGCTTCCATCCGCTTGCAACTGGATACCAGTGGGGTTGCACCTGTGCCGGGTGTCAACGACATACTGTTTGTTTATGCGCAGTTACAGGATAAAGATGGCCACCCTCTGTGGAGCAATGATATCCCGCTGCAGGCCAAAGCCAGTGGCGATATCGAAATTCTTAACCAAACTCCGATAGTGACTTCTATGGGACAAGGGGCGCTGTTGATCCGTATTGGTAATAGTCTCAAACATGCGCAAGTTACGGTTACGGCCGCAGGCCTGCCGCCCGCTACCTTAATGTTAGCGCCGGAGGCACACTGATGCAGATCCTCGTTACCGGTGGTGCCGGTTATATTGGGACTCATACTTGCGTTGCGTTGTTGCAAGCGGGGCATCAAGTCGTGGTGCTAGATAACTTTAGCAACAGCCAGCCACAGGCGTTAGCGCAGGTACAGCAGATTTGCGGTCAGCCGTTGCCTTTATATCGAGGAGACGTCGGCGATGCTGCACTGTTACAACAGATTTTTGCGGAATGGCAGATTGATGCAGTAATGCATTTTGCGGGTGCTAAAGCGGTTGGTGAGTCGGTGGTGCAACCCTTGGTTTACTACCGTAATAATGTCACTGCGAGCCAAACGTTAATCGAGACGATGACTGCAGCCGGAGTTAGGACATTGGTTTTCAGTTCATCGGCCACGGTTTATGGCGATCCACATAGCGTACCAATTCTTGAGAATTTCCCGTTGGCACCAACCAATCCTTATGGCCGCAGTAAGTTGATGGTGGAGCAGATTATCCGCGATCACTGTACCGCAACCCGTGCAGACCTTGGATTTAATGGTATTATCCTGCGTTATTTTAATCCGGTGGGCGCGCATCCCAGCGGTTTGATTGGCGAAGATCCTCGCGGTATCCCCAATAATCTGATGCCGTTTATTGCTCAGGTTGCCGTGGGGCGACGTCGAGAACTATCGGTGTTTGGCAACGATTATCCAACCGTTGATGGCACCGGTGTGCGCGATTACATCCATGTTAGTGATGTGGCTGAAGGTCATGTGCGGGCGGTAACGCAACTGCACGGGCAGCCGGGCTGCCATGTGTTTAATCTCGGTACTGGCAGTGGCGTCTCGGTGTTGCAACTGCTGCAGGCTTACGCCAAAGCCAGTGGTTGTGACATACCCTATCGGATTGTGGCGCGACGTGCTGGTGATGTGGCGCAGTGTTTTGCCGATGCCAGCCTCGCCCATGACGTGTTGGGATGGCAGGCAACTCGAAATTTAACCGATATGGTGGCTTCCAGCTGGCATTGGCAGTCACAGAATCCCGACGGTTATTGCAGTACAACAGTTTGACAGAAATTGAGGTTTGTATGTCAGAGTTTGACGTAAAAGATCATCCCCATCGCCGTTATAATCCGCTAACGGGTGACTGGGTGTTGGTATCACCGCACCGGGCAAAGCGGCCATGGCAGGGGCAGGTAGAAGCCCCGGCAACGGATGATATTCCGCATTACGACAGCAGTTGTTTCCTGTGCCCGGGAAACAAACGTATCACCGGTGATATCAACCCGGTTTATAGCAAGCCTTATGTATTTACCAACGATTTTGCCGCGTTGCATCAGGATACGCCAGTGGCCAGTCGCAATGATGATGGGCTGTTTGTGTTGGCATCTGAGCGCGGTACCAGTCGGGTGGTGTGTTACTCGCCGGATCACAGCCTGACCATGCCGGAGTTGTCGAACGAACAGCTTGTTGCGCTGATCCATGAATGGATCCAACAGTATCGAGAGCTGTCACAGCACTATGCTTGGGTTCAGGTGTTTGAAAATAAAGGCGCGATTAACGGCTGCTCGAATCCACATCCACACGGACAGATCTGGGCCTGCTCTTCAATACCCACCTTGCCAGCCAGAACCGATGCGGCGCAGCAACAATATTTGGCGCAGCACGGTAAAAATCTGCTGTTAACCTATGTGGAACGTGAACTTGCTGATGGTGCACGTACTGTGGTGCAAAATGAGCATTGGCTGGTGGTTGTGCCTTATTGGGCATCTTGGCCGTTTGAAACGCTACTGCTGCCTAAAGCCCATGTCACGCGGATGGAGGAGTTGTCAGCACCACAACAAGCGGCACTGGCTGATATCCTTAAACAAATCACTATCCGTTATGACAACCTGTTCCAGTGTGCATTCCCGTATTCAATGGGATGGCATGTCGCGCCTTATACTCAACAATTTCAGGAAGCTGCAGCTCGGGCGCACTGGTTACTGCACTGCCATTTCTACCCGCCACTATTGCGTTCTGCTACGGTGAAAAAATTCATGGTGGGTTACGAAATGATGGCGGAAACCCAGCGTGACATGACCCCCGAGCAAGCGGCAGAACGTTTACGCCAACAATCACCCATACATTATAAATCTGCACAAAAAGGTGACGCATGAGTCTGACAGTCGCTGAGTTACATCAGCTATTTTCATCACATTTTTCGGCGACTGCCGATTACCATTTTCGCGCCCCAGGTCGAGTTAACCTGATTGGTGAGCATACCGACTATAACGATGGGTTTGTGCTGCCCTGCGCAATCAACTTTGATACCCATGTACTGGCGCGTAAGAACGGCCTAAACCTTATCCGCGTTGTGGCGGCAGATTATGCTAACCAGGTGGATGAAATCCCGCTGGATCAGGTGATTGCGCATCACCTTGACTATCAATGGGCTAACTATGTTCGCGGGGTAGTGCAGAGTTTACAACGTCAGGACATTAGCTTAGTGGGCTGTGATCTTGCTATCAGCGGCAATGTGCCGCAAGGCGCCGGTCTTAGTTCATCGGCGGCGTTGGAAGTGGCCTTGGGACTGACCTTTACCACGCTAGCCGAACAGGCGATGAGCTTGAGTCAGATCGCGCTCACTGGGCAGCAAGCTGAGAACCATTTTGTGGGCTGTAACAGTGGCATCATGGATCAGTTGATCTCCGCGCAAGGGCAGGCGGGTAACGCGGTGTTGATTGATTGTCGTTCGCTTGAATGCCATGCCGTTGCTATGCCACAGGAACTGTCGGTCGTCATCATCAACTCCAACGTTAAACGAGGACTGGTGGGCAGCGAATACAACACTCGCCGCGCACAATGTGAAGCAGGTGCGGCCCACTATGGTGTGAAGGCGCTGCGGGATCTGGATACTGCGGCTATCGGCAATATCTTCAATGAACTGGATGATGTGACTGCACGCCGTGTCCGTCATGTGGTGACTGAAAATGCCCGGACATTGGCGGCCGCCAAGGCGCTGGCTAATGATGATATTCGTACCCTTAGCCAGTTGATGGCACAATCTCATGCCTCGATGCGTGACGATTTTGAAATCACCGTCGCGCCTATCGACTATCTGGTGTCTATGGTCGACAGCATTATCGGTAATCGTGGCGGTGTACGTATGACCGGCGGCGGATTTGGCGGTTGTGTGGTGGCATTGGTGCCACACGATTTAGTTGCCGACGTCAAAGCGCAGATTGCGGCCAACTATCCTGAACACTTTGGTTTGATGGCCGATGTGTTTGTCTGTCAGCCTTCGGCCGGTGCCGAGATTGTCACCCAACCTTAAAGACGCCAAGGAGAAAGCTGTATGTTGTTAGCCCCATTGGATTTTGCCATTTTGGCGGCCTACGTGGTCATTCTGCTTGGACTGGCCTGGTGGGTGTCGCGGGATAAACCCGGGCACGATAAAAATACCAGCGATTACTTTCTGGCCAGTAACAGTCTGCCGTGGTGGGCCATCGGTGCATCGTTGGTGGCCTCCAATATTTCAGCCGAACAAGTTATCGGTATGTCCGGTTCTGGCTATGCGATAGGTTTGGCGATTGCCTCTTATGAGTGGATGGCGGCCATTACCCTGATCATCGTTGGTGCCTGGTTTTTGCCGATTTTCTTGAAACGCAAGATTTACACCATGCCGCAGTTTTTGTTGCACCGTTATGACAATCGGGTGCGGCTGACGATGGCGCTATTCTGGATGGCGGTGTATGTGTTTGTGAATCTGACGGCGGTACTATGGCTTGGCGCCTTGGCAATTAATACCCTGACCGGACTGAATATTACCGCGAGTCTGGTACTGCTGGCGGCACTATCACTGGCTTATTCGCTTTATGGCGGCCTCAAGGTTGTGGCGCTGACCGACATTATCCAGGTGCTGCTGCTGGTGGCCGGTGGTCTGTTTCTGTCCTATGTGTCGCTGCAGATGGTCAGTGACGGGCAAGGCGTGATCGCTGGTTTTGATATTCTGATGACCCGATTACCGGAAAAATTCGACATGATCCTCACGCCGGATAATCCCAATTACGCCAGCTTGCCGGGGATTTCGGTATTGATTGGCGGGCTGTGGGTCATGAATCTGTCGTACTGGGGCTTTAACCAATACATCATTCAACGAGCGTTGGCAGCCAAGGATTTGAAAGAAGCCCGCAAAGGGATTGCCTTTGCCGCTTTTCTCAAGCTATTGATGCCGGTGTTGGTGGTATTGCCGGGGATTGCCGCGGTGCTGTTGTTACCGCCGCTTGACCGACCGGATCAAGCATATCCACAGTTGATGGGGTTGATGCCCGTAGGTCTGAAAGGGCTCATTTTCGCCGCGCTGGTGGCGGCAATTCTGTCCAGCTTAGCCTCTATGACCAACAGTATTTCCACGATTTTTACCATGGATTTGTATGCGCAGGTGCGCCGCCACCAAAGCCAGCATCATTATGTCAAAGTCGGCCGTATCGCCAGTGTTACTGCACTGGTAATCGCGTTGGTAACCGCGCAGCCACTGCTGGGTAAATCCGAGCAGGCATTCCAGTTTATCCAGGAATTTACTGGGTTCTTCACTCCGGGAATTGTGGTGTTGTTTGTGCTCGGCATGTTTTGGAAAAAGGCGACGGCTAACGGGGCCTTGGCGGCGGCTATCGGTTCGGCGGTGTTATCGGCAGCGGCTAAATTCTGGTTGCCACAAGTGCCATTTATGGATCGGGTTGGCTATGTGTTCCTCTGCTGTTTGCTGCTGGCGGTAGTGATTTCGCTGCTGGAAGGCAAAGGTAAAGACCATGAGCACAGTATTCCGCTACATGATATCGACTTCACGACTGACGGCAGTTATCGCGTTTGTGCTGTGGTGATCAGTCTGATCCTTATTGGTTTCTATACAACTTGGTGGTGAACATGATGCTGACAGTGACCTTCCGACAATCGCTGGTGGCTATCACCGCCACCATACTGACTGCCGTGACCTCGCCACTGTTGGCGCAACCAACGCCGATGAGCGTTAGCGTTAAAGACGGTGTGATGCAATGGCAAGACGGCTCGCAAGTGGCGCTATTTGGCGTAAACTATGCCATGCCGTTTGCCTATGGTTATCGCTCAGTGAAACAATTGGGATTGGACCCTCAAGCGGTTATTGATATGGATGTCGCCCATATTGCGCGTATGGGATTGGATGCTTATCGGGTGCATGTGTGGGACCGGCTTATCAGCGATAAACAGGGCAAGCTGCTGGATAACGAACAGTTACGTTTGTTTGATTATCTGCAACAGCAATTGGCACTGCATGGTATCAAAACCATTATCACGCCCATTGCTTGGTGGGGTTCAGGTTACCCGGCACCCGATCCCCAAGAGCCAGGTTTTTCGGCCGATTACAGCAAAGCGCAGATGAATCAGGATCCGCAAGCCATTGCCGTCACCCAAAATTACTTACGGCAGTTGCTGACTCACAAGAATCCCTATACTGGGAAAACCTTGGCAACCGATGACAATGTTATCGCTTTTGAACTGTTCAATGAGCCGAAACATACGCAATCGGCCGAACAAAGTGCCGCCTATGTGGAACAACTGCTGGCAACTGTACGTGATTTAGGTGTGACTAAACCGCTGTTTTACAATATCAGCGAACAAGGTAATGATCAGGCATTCGCCAGCGCCTTATGTAACAGTTCTGTCGATGGTGTGGCTTATCAGTGGTATCCCACGGGGCTGGTGAAAAACTCGGCACTGCACAGCAATATGTTGCCAGCCGTGGCGCACTACACCGATCCGTTTAAGCAGATCGCCGCCTGTCAGCATAAAGCCAAAATGGTGTACGAATTTGATGCGGCCGATGTGACCAGAAGTGTGATGTATCCGGCGATGGCACGTAGTTTCCGTGAGGCCGGCTTTCAGTGGGCGACTCAGTTTGCTTATGATTCAGCAGCACTCGCTCAGACCAATTCGGAATACAACACTCATTATCTAAATTTGCTGTACACACCTGCTAAAGCTATTAGCTTTATGATTGCTGCCAAGGAGTTCCGGCGGCTGCCTTTGGGGTATCAGGCTAAGGAGTATCCTGCCAGCAATCGCTTTGATTATACCTTGCTGGATTATCAGGCAGATCTCAGTCTGTACGATGATGGCCGTCATTATTACTATTCCAGCAACACTCAGCAGGCACCGGCTGATAAGGCTCAATTACAGCATATTGCTGGGGTCGGCAGTTCGCCACTCGTGACTTACCGTGGTACTGGTGCCTATTTCCTTGATAAACAGCAAGATGGTGTATGGCGACTGGAAGTTTATCCCGATTTATTGCCGTTGCAGGACCCGCATCAGCCACCAAGTTTGCAGCGCGAAATTGGCAGGCTGTATCTGCATCAACGGTCAATGACACTCACATTAGCCGATTTGGGGCCAACCTTCGCGATTAAAGGGATCAACGCCGGTAATCACTATGTTGCTAACGCTGAGCACGGTCAGATAACCGTGCAGCCGGGCGTTTACCTGCTAGGGCGTACGGCAGCACTGGTCAATAGTGCCAAGCAAGCCACGGCTCCTTATTACTTGCCAACCATTCCAGCGCCTGAACTCGCTTTGGTTCATCAGCCGCAACGTCAGCGCAATTTGGGGGATAAACTCAGTTTTACTGCACAAATTGCGGGAAAGTTGCCTCAGTATCAAGTGACGCTATATCTGCGCTATCAGGGGTATAAAGACTTTAAGGCTTTACCCATGACAGCGGTCAATGGTGACACTTATCAACTGACGTTACCCAATACAGCTGAATGGCAACACCCTGGCGTGCTGGAATATGCCATTAGTGTCAGTGATGGTCAGCAGCAGGTCACTTGGCCGGGGGCCAAAGCGGGCACTCCCGCTGATTGGGATTACGTTGACGCCGGTTATTGGCATACCTTGCTGACACCTGAAGGCACACCGGTAACTTTATTGGCACCGGCCACCGATCGCGGCGGTTATTACACACCGAAGAACACGGTTTCTTGGCCCGCGACGTCAGCCACAGTTGAAGGTGCCACCTTAAAATTATCAGTGGAACCACAGGCAATCAGCACCGGCGGCACATTATTGCGGTTGGATCTTGCTAACGACAATCAACTCATAGGCCGTGATTTGCATGGCTACAATGCTTTGGCATTGCGGCTCCGCTCTCTTGGTAAAGATGATCGCTTACAGCTGGGTATTATCGCCAACGATGGCCTAGCTTGGGGCACAGATTTCCCCGTGGCTAATGATTGGAAGACCTTGTTGTTACCACTGGATAAGCTTAAACCGATGGGCATCATGCTTGGTCAGGCTTACCCGACTTTTATGCCGGTTGCCGTGGGGCCATTTGCGTCACAAAAGGCATTTTCGCTGAACGCCATTGAGGGCATGCAACTGCTATTGCCAGCGTTGGGGCCGCACCAGACTATGCAACAGCGTGGTATTGAGATTACAGAGGTGGCGCTGGTACAGATGTAACGTAAGATAACCCTAGGCTAAACCAAAGGCGGACTGGCACCATCGCCCGCGCAGGGTATAATCCTGCCAGTACTGATATTTTTCAGGGAGAGGGTGGTTGGTTGACAGTGTTTTCAACGGGTTAACCCAGCAAAAACTGGCACTGGGTGCTGGTTTTTTTGCCATGCTGTTTGCCAATCAGAGTGTTCAGGTACTTGCGATCCCGTTTTACCAGATGCAGTTAGGCGTAGACCCATTCCTGCTGAGTCTGGCGCTAGCATTGCCAGTGGTTGTTGGCACGCTGATAACGCCCTGGATCGGTTATGTCAGTGATCATTGGCAAGGGGGAACGGCTAAGCGACAGCCGCTGATCATTGCGGGTAGCTTGTTGAGCGCAGTGTTATTTGGTTGTATCTGGATGGTGCCTGCACATTGGCCAATGTTATGGCAGCTTTGCTATTTTGCGTGGTTTTATTTGCTGTTTTCGTTAGCGGCGGCGTTGGTGGCAGTACCGACGACCAGTCTCAGTTATGAGATCACTCACGATGAGCGACAGCGCGCCGCTATCATGGCGGTGAACACCTATTTTATTAAGCTGGCCTCAGTGTTGTATCAGTGGTTATTTCCGTTAGCGAGTTTAGCGCTGTTCGGCTCCGTGGTAATGGGGATCCGCTGGGTTGGTTGGGGGGTTGGGCTGTTGTTGATCGGGGGGCTGG